>CAJOGS010000233.1 GCA_905234045.1 uncultured Selenomonadaceae bacterium
GATGTGAGCGTGGTCATTCTCCGTACGAGCGGGACGCACACGCAGTTTGCGTTCGCCATGGACAAAAGCGTCATCGACGATGAGCTTGCCAGCGACATGCTGGAATGCAGAACCAGGTACAGCTTCAAAGGTCACGGTCTGACCATCTGTGTACTGAACACCATCGATTTCAACGGTCTTGTCATCGACTGCGACAGCGAGGCGTTCAACGTCAACATTGACCTCGGAACGAGTCAACTGCTGTGCCGGAACGGCCTGCAGAGTAATGCCTGCTTTGCGGGCACCGTTTACAAGTCCAGTGATGCGCTTGCAATAGTCTCCCCACGGACCTTCGGACGTGTCCATGAAAGACTGATAGATTTCTTCGCCTTTGGCGGCACGGTTAATCTTTACCGCAAGTCCGAACATGCAAGTGAGCCAGACTTTACCCGTATAACCGCTTTCTGCGAAAGCAGCCATATCACCTTCGAGCTCAGCGAGCTCTGCCATGGCGCGCGAAAGCGTCATGAAGTTGCCGATGAAAATATTTCTGTTGCATGGGTGCCCGGCAGTTTTGAAATTCCGCCGGTTGCAAAGAAAATGGCTGAATCTAAAAAATTTGACGCGGTAATTTGTCTTGGCGCAGTTATTCGCGGCGCAACTTCACATTATGATTACGTCTGCAACGAAGTTTCAAAAGGCGTGGCGCAAGTTGGAATGTCAACAGGCGTACCGACAATTTTTGGCGTAGTCACAACTGAAAATATCCAACAGGCGATTGAACGCGCCGGAACTAAGGCGGGCAATAAAGGTGCAGACGCCGCCGCCTCTGCCATTGAAATGGCTAATCTTCTGAAAAATTTGAACGAGGTACAAAATGAGTAATCAATTACGAATTGAAAAATTACAAGAACTTATTAAACAGGAAACAAGCAAAATGTTGCTTTACGACATAAAAGATCCGCGTATCGGCTTTGTAACCGTCACTGATGTTGAAATGACGGGCGACCTGCGCGAAGCAAAAATTTATGTCAGCATAATGGGCAATGACGAACAAATTAAAGATACTATGGACGGTTTAAAAAGCGCGTTGGGATTTGTAAGACGCGAAATCGGAAAGCGTATTCGCTTGCGTTTTACGCCTGAAATTTCATTTGCGGCGGATAAATCACTTGACTACAGCGAACATATTCAAAAAATTTTACTTCAAATTGAAAAGGAGCGTGTCCCCGGTGAAGATAACACTACAGGAGACGGCGGCGAAACTGCAGACAGCCAATAAAATTATTTTGACTGCACATATAAATCCCGACGGCGACGCTATAGGCTCAACTTTGGCAATGTTACAAATTTTGCGCTCAATGGGCAAAAATGTTGAACTTTATATTGATGATAAAATACCGAAAAATTTTACAATTTTGCCGTTCGCTGAAGAAATTCGGCGTCCGCGTGAATATGAAAAATTGTCAGCAGATTTGCTTGTAGTTTTGGATTCTGAACCTGCAAGAACAGGCGTGGTAAAAGACGTTGTAGACGCGCCAATTTTGAATATCGACCACCACATTACAAATAACAATGATGAAAATGATTTATACGTTGACGCTTCGGCGGCGGCGACTTGCGAAATAGTTGTCCGTCTTTGCCACGAATTGAAAGCCGAAATTACAAAAAATGTTGCAGTTTGCCTTTACACGGGCATTGCGACTGACACGGGCTTTTTTAATTTTTCAAATACAAAACCGGCAACTTTCAGGGCGGCGGCTGAACTTGTTGAAGTCGGCGTTGAACCTAATGTAATTTCGGAGCAAATCGAAAAGCGCAGTTACCGTGATGTTAAAACTATGAACGCGGCTTTAAAGACGACTAAAATTTTTTACGGCGGCAAAGTGGCGGGAATGTTCATTGATCGTGAACTTTTCAAGGAAGTTGACACGACCGAAGGAATTATTGATTTAATTCGAGTGATTGACGGCGTTGAAGTTGCTTTTCTGATAACCGAAAAAGAAAAAAATGTTTGCCGCGTCAGTATGCGCTCAAAAGGCGTTGACGTTTCCACTATTGCCAGACGTATCGGCGGCGGCGGACACGTGCGGGCGGCAGGTTGCACGATTGAAAAAAATCTTGATATGGCAAAAATGATTATAGTTCGCAACATTGGCGAATATATGGTAGAAAGCGGCTGGATGACGCCGTCGGAATTTTCAAACAGTGATGAAGTTTCGCTTGAAAATTTTGAAATTCCGCCTGAAGATACATTGGACGTGCCGTTGTACAATGATTGACGGATTTATAAATTTAAACAAGCCTGCCGAAATGACGAGTCATGACGCGGTTAATATTGTGCGAAAAATTTTTGGCACAAAAAAAGTCGGACACGCGGGAACGCTTGACCCTGCGGCTGTCGGCGTTTTGCCAATCGCCGTCGGACGTGCCACGAAATTTATTGAATACATTTCTGATGTTGATAAAACCTACCGCGCCGAAATTTTATTTGGCGTTTCGACAAATACAGGCGATTTTGAGGGCGAAATTGTCTCCAAAGCAGAAAATATCCAACTGCCGCCGTTGGACGCTTTAAAAGCCGTTTTAGCGCGTTTCACGGGGCAAATTGAACAGACTCCGCCCAAACATTCGGCAATTAAAATTAACGGCAGAAAAGCCTACGACCTTGCAAGAAAAAATATTGATTTTGAAATGCCGCGCCGCGTTGTTACGATTAACAGAATTGAAATTTTGCGCGTTGCGGAAAATACTTTGACGCTTGAAATTGACTGCTCCAAAGGTACATATATCCGCAGTTTGGCTGTTGATATTGGCGAAAGTTTGAATTTGCCCGCTACGCTGAAATTTTTACAGCGCGTCAGAGTCGGTAATTTTAATTTGAATGACGCCGCCACTTTTGACGATTTAAAAAATTCAGGCGAAAAATTTTTACTGCCGATTGATTTATGCTTGAAACATTTGAAAAAATTTGAATTGGCTGAACGCAGGATTAAAGCATTTTGTAACGGCTTACCGACAAATATTTCTGCGAATGATGAAATTGTCAGAGTTTACGCGGCAGAAAAATTTCTTGGCGTCGGTAAAATTTTTAATGGCGAATTGCGGGCGACAAAATTATTTGGTTAGGGCGTGTTGGTAAACTAAATTTGTATCATAATGGCGGCTAAAATGACAAAATTTAAAAAGCAAACAGCTAATTTATCTTAGCGCGTTGCAATGTGCCGATATTTTTTAAAAATCGTTCAATGATATTGCGTTGCTTATAAAGCTCCTTATTAAAATCGTTTTTTACGACTGCATTGGAAATCAATGGCATATTCGCCGCCTGTTAAAATCACGTTTATAAGTTGGAAATTTTCATTAAAGAGGGCGTGAATTTTGGTAGTTTTACCACCACGACTGTAAAATGTTGAAGCTATCTTTAGCAATGAATATTGTGAGTAAGAATCTTTCAGTAATTGCAAGATTTTTTTCAATTACTCCTTCTGCTATCTGCTCCGCTTTCCAAAATAGCATTGAAAACTTTAAGTGCATTTAAGCGTGGACGACCTGTTGTTTTTTTCCCGTCAAATTTGGCTCTATTATTTCCCATTGATTATATTTAACTTCGTTATAAAAAATTTCTCTGACATAGGCTTTTCTGTTCGGTTAATTTCAGAAATATTTTACCAGAAAAAGCCTATGTTTTTTTATTTGACGACTTCACCAACATTCCCTATGGCGTGTTTAATAATTCAGTTTTAAATATTTTCTTATTGAACGTACTTTTTGAATTGCGAAAAAAACGCACCTGCCTGCAAATGCGAGGAGTACGAGCATTTGCTCGCACGTCCTGTGCGCCAGCCTAGTTTTTCGTTCTCATCGAACAAAAATTA
>CAJOGS010000234.1 GCA_905234045.1 uncultured Selenomonadaceae bacterium
AAAAAATATCGGCACATTGCAACGCGCTAAGATAAATTAGCTGTTTGCTTTTTAAATTTTGTCATTTTAGCCGCCATTATGATACAAATTTAGTTTACCGACACGCCCTATTCAATAATTTTTGATTCAATCATCAATAGCAGTTCTTTCAATAAACTCTAATAAATAAAAATAAAAAAATCCGTAACCTGCGATTTGCAAGCTACGGATTTTTTTATGAGAAAAAATTTTTTATACGAGACCTTGAGCAGTCATAGCCTCTGCAACTTTTTTGAAACCTGCGATATTTGCGCCCATAACCAAATTATCGGGATCGCCAAAATCTTCGGCGTTTTTCTTTGCATTTCTGTAAATATTTTCCATAATGCCTTTGAGTTTGTTGTCAACTTCTTCAAAAGTCCAGCTGAGACGTTCGGAATTTTGGCTCATTTCGAGAGCTGAAACTGAAACGCCGCCCGCGTTTGCCGCTTTTGCAGGAGCAAACAAAATCTTATTATTGAGGAAGTATTCAATAGCATCAAGAGTTGAAGGCATATTTGCACCTTCGCCGACAACTTTACAGCCGTTGGCTACGAGAGTTTTTGCCGCTTCCAAATCAATTTCGCTTTGAGTTGCACAAGGAAGCGCAATATCACATTTAACGCTCCAAACGCCATGACAACCTTCATGGTATTCTGCATTTGGACGATATTTAACATATTCGGAAATTCTGCCGCGTTGAACTTCTTTAATTTGTTTGACGGTTGCAAGGTCAATACCTTCAGAATCGTAAACATAGCCGTTAGAATCGGAGCAAGTAACGACTTTTGCGCCAAATTCTTGAGCCTTTTCAATAGCATAAGTTGCAACGTTGCCGGAACCGGAAATTACAACAGTTTTATCTTTCAAGCTGATGTTTTTATCATCAAGCATATTTTTAACGAAGTATAACAAGCCGTAGCCGGTAGCTTCGGGACGTGTCAAAGAACCGCCATAAGTCAAGCCTTTACCTGTCAAAACTGCGCTGTCGTAAGCGTCACGAATGCGCTTGTATTGTCCAAACAGATAGCCGATTTCACGACCGCCAACGCCAATATCGCCCGCCGGTACGTCAACATGAGGTCCAATGTGTCTGTAAAGTTCTGTCATAAACGCTTGGCAGAATTTCATAACTTCGTTATCAGATTTACCTTTGGGATCGAAATCCGAGCCGCCTTTGCCGCCGCCGATAGGTAATGTTGTCAATGAATTTTTGAAAACCTGTTCAAACGCCAAAAACTTCAAAATGCTAAGGTTTACGCTGGGATGAAAACGCAAGCCGCCTTTGTACGGTCCAATAGCTGAATTCATCTGTACACGATAGCCGCGATTTACATGAGTTACATTGTTATCATCTTGCCACGCAACGCGGAAAGTAATCACGCGTTCAGGTTCAACAATGCGCTCTAAAAGTTTTTGCTCTTTGTACTGCGGGTTCTTCTCAAGGAACGGAACAATCGAAGTTAAAACTTCTTTTACCGTGTTTTGGAATTCAATTTGATCGGGGTCACGTTTTTTAATTAAGTTAAGTACATCTTCAACGTAATTTTGCATTTCAGACATTTTAAAATCCTCCTTTAACTATAGTCAAATTTTATCACAATATAATTTTTTTGTATAGTACCCTTAACAAAGTACACTGTATACATAGTGAGGTAGTTGGATAGTGTGATAGTTTGATAGTGTGATAGTGGTGTAGTAGATGAAAAATATTTTGTGCAACCTGTGCAATTTCTTTATTTTTCTTTTAAAAAGAAAAGTAAATTAAAAAAATTAAACTACACAACTACACAACTATACCACTACCACACTACAACAGACGTTTAACCAAAATTTCCGCAACAATACCGTCAACAGGTTCAGGCGGCACTTGCATTGAAGTCGGCAAAATTTTTCTCCAGCCACGCGGCGGATTTTTTTTCCAATATAATTTTCTTGCCTCTTCGGTTGTATGCTTTTCATCAACAATTTTTACTTCGAGATTCAAGCCGCGCAAAATTTTTTCTGCGTTTTTATGTGTCGTACCGTTGCCCAATATCGCCATTTTTAAATCGTATTGCGTAACGAGGTTTTTTAAAATATTTTCAAATTCCGCAGTTTCTATAACTTTTTCAAATAAAATTTCGGCGGACGAATTTAAAACCGCCACGCCGCATTTGTCCCGTCCGGGATCTATTCCAACTATATTCATTTTGCCACCATAAATTTAAAATATTATCAACGTTGCATTATTTTTTCTTCTGGTCAACTTTTATATTCAAACGCAAAGGACCAATAGATTTGACATTTTCACGAGCGCGGGCAATCAAAGTAATTTTGCCGCGTGATGCTGAAATTTTATCCATAAGTTCATAAAGTTGAGTACCTTCCATGACGCCTACATTTCCGGTGATTGGGTCAGGCAAAACGCCTTTTTCAACCGCCGCATGATTGACTTCAGTTAAAAATTCTCTGACAATCCTTTCAATATCTTCATTGGTTTTAACTTCGTAGCTGTGCGAAAAAATATAGTCGTTGGCACTATAAATATCTTCATTTGGATAAAGCAAAAGACTTGTGCGAATCGGTTCACCGCGCACCAAATTACCTGCCGCTGAAATTCTTATTACAACATCTTGCTTGCTTTTTGAAATTGTATCAATCGCACTTTGAAGTTCAGGCTGATAAATCCAAACTGAAGAATCTGTACTGTCTCCGAAACGTTCGGCAATATTTTTTGAAACTTCATCAGCAAGGCGGTTCATATCTGAAGAAACGCTTTCAACAGAGCGGTTGCCTTTTATAACCGCGCTTGCCAAAACTTCGCCGGCACGAAAAACTATATCACCTTCACGAATCGCAATTAAACCGTCGCGCAGGTTTTTAGTATGTTCCTCAAGTTCAGATTTATCTTTTGAAAGTTTTTCGTTATCTTGCGTTAAAGTGTTATTCGTTTCGCTGAGCGCATTATTTTTATTTTCAAGTTCGGAATTGGTATCTGACAAATTTTTATTGGCGTTAATCAAATTTTCATTAGTGTTGGAAAGATTTTCATTTTGTGCAAGGAGTTGATTTTTTTCAGTCTCAAGGCGTTCATTGCCCTCTTTAAGGCGTTCGGATTCTTTTTCAAGTTCCTGCTGTTCGTTTTTTAAATTTGAAATTTCGTCGCGCGCTGTACTGAGTTCAGCGTCGGCGCGTTTATATTCTTCCGCGGAACGTGTTGAGGCAATGGCGGCGTTCAATTCCTCCATTCCAAAAAGCGCGGTACGAACATCTTTTGAGACAATCGCCAAAGTACCGATTGAAAGACCGGTTATCAAAATGCCGGTGATAATAGTTATAATTATTGACGTATGACGCGGGCGCAGTCCAAAAATTGAAAGGCGTTTCTTGCCGATTTTTGTACCGATTTTGTCGCCGATAAAGGCAATAAGACCGCCTGTTACAATCATAACGCCAATTAAAACTATTCCGTGCATAGAAAGTCTCCTTTAACTGAAAAATCGCCGACAGAAAAACCTGCGGCGATAGAAAATTTCTTAATTAAGTTGGTCGGAACGACGAGATTTGAACTCACGACCCCTACCACCCCAAGGTAGTGCTCTACCAAACTGAGCTACGTCCCGAACGATTAGGAAGTATAGCACAGTTAATTTTAAAATGCAAGTACTAATTTTTTTTATTTGATTTTTAATAATTTGTAGCGTATGATTATTTTGTTTTTAGCGTTTATTTATTAAAGCGTTTTGGTAAAATCTTAAAATATTTCTATAGACTATTTGGTAAAAGTTTTTTCTATTTAAATTTATTTTTCTTTGTCAAAGAAAAGTAACAAAAGAAACTGCTTTTAGCAGTCTTCCGTGACTGCCGTTTCCTATTCTTGCGAACGTTGCACTATTTTTGACTTTACCAACAATTAAAAATTAATTTATTAATAAAAATTAAATCAAAGG
>CAJOGS010000235.1 GCA_905234045.1 uncultured Selenomonadaceae bacterium
ACATTTACCTTTGAGCGCGGAAGCGCAAGCAGAAGCCCGCGTTTTAATGTTGGCGGCTAATCATATTTTGGCACCGAAAGACGGCAAGCCGATAATAGTACCGACGCAAGACATGGTACTCGGCACATACTATTTGACTGTCATAGACAGAAAAAAACCTGTCGGCGCGGGCAGATTCTTCACCGGAATCAATGAAGCGTTAATGGCGTATCAAAATCACAGTCTGTCATTACAAGCCGAAATAACGGCGCGTGTAAATGTTGATGAAATGCCGGAAAAATTGCGCTCTGAATTTCCTTTGGGATATGGAAATATTCGTACAACTTTAGGACGAATGATTTTCAATGAAATCCTGCCGCGTGAATTGCGATATTTCAAAAAAACCGGAGAAAAATGGGAATTAGGAATAGTGATGAACAAGAAAGAGTTAGGGCGGCTGGTAGCGTCGTGTTACGATATATGCGGGGCGGCGAAGACGGCAGAGGTAATAGACTCGGTGAAGAATTTGGGGTATCACTATGCGTGTGTAGCGGGAATGACGGTAGCAGTATCAGATGTCATAGTACCGCCGGAGAAGAAGGACATATTGAAAAAGACGTCCGACGCGGTAAAGAAGGTAGAAGGGCAATATTCAATCGGGTTGATAACAGAGTCGGAACGCTATAAAAAGGTAGTAGATTTATGGACGCAAGCGACGAACGATGTAGCGGATTCGATGATGAACAATCTGGAACAGAATATGCCGGACAATCCGATATTTATGATGGCGGACAGTGGAGCGCGCGGCAATAAACAGCAAATGCGTCAGTTGGCAGGAATGCGCGGACTTATGGCAGATCCGTCAGGCAAGATAATCGACTTACCGATAACGGCGAATTTTAGGGAAGGTCTGAGCGTATCAGATTACTTTATAAGTTCGCACGGTGCGCGTAAAGGGTTGACAGATACGGCGTTGAGAACGGCAGACAGCGGCTATTTGACGCGGCGGCTGGTAGACGTAGCGCAAGACGTGATAGTAAGAGATGAAGACTGCGACGTAACGACGGTAAATTTGAAATTGGAACGCGCGATATTGGCGAATGAAACATTTGACGCACTGGAAATATTGAATGATGAATTGATAGGGCGAGTGTTGGCGGCAGATGTATTAAATGCGACGACAGGCGAAGTAGTAATAGCGCGCGACACGGTATTAGATGAGAAATCATTGGAACAAATAGGCGATTGCGGCGCGGGTTCATTGACGATACGCGGAGTGAGTTTGACATCGCCGAACAGTGCAAGCCATTCACTGGTACAGGAAACAATCCAATTAGGCACGCACGATGATATACTGCGCGAAAAATTGCGCCAATCGTTCATACATGATTTTGAAGGTACGACATTGGCGAAACCGTTCACAATGAACGGCGAAAGTTACGAAGTGGGCAGCGAAATGACGCACGAATTGTTAGACAAATTGATAGACAGCGATATAGCAGAAGTCTTTGTGCGGCATAATCACGTACGCGGAATAGACGTAGAGGCGATAACAGAAGGAAGCGGCGTAATAGAAAGTTTGGAAGACAGAATAGTCGGCAGAGTACTGGCAGAAGATATTTATGACAGAGACGGCGCAAAACTTGCGGCGGTGAATACAGATATAGATAAAGTAATGGCGAAAGCAATAGCGTCAGTAAGAAACGGCATGATCAAAGTAGAAGAAGAAAGCGGCACCACGCAAGTAACGCCGACAAGCAGCATAGTAGGCAAACGCCTTGCGCAAGCAATAACCGACAAAGACGGCAAGATATTAATAAACAGCGGCGAAACGATAAGCGAACAAAATTTGGCGATAATTAAGAGTAATACATTGCATACAGTGAAAATCAGATCGGTATTGACGTGTAAGAGTCAATTTGGCGTGTGCATAAAATGTTACGGCGCAGATTTAGCGAATCAATCACCGGTAGAAGTCGGGGAAGCGGTCGGAATAATAGCGGCGCAAAGTATAGGGGAACCCGGAACGCAACTTACAATGAGAACGTTCCACACAGGGGGCGTAGCAGGCGGCGACGATATAACACAAGGTTTACCGCGTGTCGAAGAATTATTTGAAGCGCGGAAACCGAAACACAATGCGATAATTTCAGAAGTAGAAGGCGAAGTAACATTTGGCAAGAATGAGAAGAACAATTTAACGCAAATCACGGTAACGCCGACGATGGGAACGCCGCGCGATTATACAATCCCGTTCGGCTCCAGAATAATAGTAAGTCCTGGCGACCGGATAGACGCGGGCACGAAATTAACCGAAGGGTCAGTCAATCCGCATGACATTCTGCGAGTAAACGGCTTAAAAGCGACGCAACAATATTTAGTATACGAAGTGCAAAAAGTGTACAAATCGCAAGGCGTCGAAATCAACGACAAACATATAGAAGTCATGGTACGGCAAATGTTGCACAAAGTTAAAATCGAAGACAGCGGCAACACCGAATTTTTGCCGGGCGAATTCATCGACATAAACGTCTTTGAGGCGGCGAACACCAAGGCAATAGAAGTTGGCGGCGAACCCGCCGTAGCAAAACCGATATTGCTCGGTATCACAAAAGCATCATTGGCTACAGATTCATTCTTGAGCGCGGCTAGCTTTCAAGAGACAACCAGGGTGCTGACAGATGCTGCAATTAAAGGCAAGATTGATCCGCTGATTGGCTTGAAAGAAAATGTTATCATCGGTAAATTAATTCCTGCCGGAACAGGTATGCCGCGTTATCGCAACTTGCAAGTTGTTGACACGACAATTTCACCTGAAGACAGCGACGCACCTGAAGACGATATTATTGCAAACGTTCAATAATTTTTAATTCAAACTAAAAAAGCCCGCCATTGCGGCGGGTTATTTTTTTATCATATTATGCATTATAGCGTATTGGTAAAAAAATTCAGAAAAACTGCTGATGAATTAGGGAGTATTGGTAAATTCTTTTTTTAGATTTTTTTATATTAGTTTTAATTTTCTTTAGGGCGTGTTGGTAAATTCAATAATGCTACAACTAAAAAATTTTGAAAGTTGGAATTTCTCAACCCTTAGGGCGTGTTGAAAAATTCCAAATCCGCAAAGTGCGGCAGTATAGGGGCTAGGGGCTAAGGACTAGGGATTCATTAAAGCACTTTTTCTTTGGTACTTGCGTGGCTTGCGTAGCAAGGCAGCTCTTTAGTACTTTTTTTGCTTCGGAAAAAAGAAAGTACATTTAAAAATTAAAAAATTTAAGTAACTTAATTTCATCAGTAAAAATTGATTTATTTAACACGCCCTAGCAAATTTCTTTTACTAATAATACCCGCGCCCCGTCTCTGTTTTTGTATAGACAGCGCGTCTTTATTGCAAAAGCGACGAATAATTTTGACAAGACAAAGAAAAAGTACATTTAATATAAAAAAATACTATCAAAAAAATTAAATCTAAATATAAAAAATTTTTCAGTAAAAAAATCCCGCCATTGCGGCGGGTTATTTTTTTATCATTGTTAAATTATCGTACTAAATCGGGACGAAGTTTTTGAGCGTTTCCCAAATAAATATGGTGAATTTCATCAAGTTTTTTATCAATGTCAGCCAAAATTAAAGCACGAATACACATTGGCAAACTGCCTTCAACAAAAGTTTCTTGCGCGTCGAAAAGCGGAACCAAATTAAAATCTGCTGACATTTTCCGCAATCCTGCAGTAGGAAAAGCGGCATTTAAATCATTGGTAGAAGTAAAAATAATTGCGCCGACGTTATCAAGTGAAAGATCGTTTGAAGATAACATATTGGAAATAAGCGACTGTGCCGCAGTAAAAATTTCATCTTTGTTATTGTCAGCAACTGTAATTGCGCCTCTTATACCGCGTAACATAAAATTCTCCCTTCAAACTTAAATAGGATTGTCAAATTTTCTTAAAAGCAAATTCGCCAAAGAATCGGGATTTCCAACTTCAATATCATCGGGGACGCTTTGACCTGTTGTCAAATAAGACAGCGGCAAATTTTCATAACGCAAAAGATTAATGACTGTGCCGAAATTTGAAGTTTCATCAATTTTGGTTATGATAATTTTTTCCGGCTCAACGGCAGAAAATTTTTTGATAATTTCTTTGGCGTCATTGAGTTTGACTGACGCGCTGATAACCAAATGCTTTTCAATACGCGGATTGACTTTCAAAAATTCTTGAAGTTCATACATTTGCGATTCGCTGTATTGACTGCGCCCCGCCGTATCAATCAAAATTAATTCCTTGTCTTTGTGCCTGTCAAGTGCAAGTGCCAATTCCTGCGGCGTGTAAACAATTTCAATCGGCAAGCCCAAAATATCTGAATAAGTTTTGAGTTGCTCAACTGCAGAAATTCTGTAAGTGTCGGCAGTGATTAACGCCGCGCCAATTCCTTGCTCAAGTACAAATTTAGCGGCAATTTTGGCAAGTGTGGTAGTTTTACCGACGCCGGTTGTGCCGACGAGTGCAACAATTTTTGTGCCGCGCCTGCTGAGTCTGATTCCTTCGGCAAATTTGATATGTTCGCTGAAATATGAAGACAGCGTCCACTTTGCCGCGCCGCTTTGATAATCAATCGAAGTATCGTTAATTTCAGATATAATTTCTTCGCTGACATCTTGGCGTTTCAATACTTCGCCCAAAGTTACTATAGTTTTTTTAGGTTCTTTGCCCAAAACTTCGGCAAGCATTGATTTCATCTGTGCAAGTTCGTCTTCAAGCTGTTTTATTCGTGCTTGCTCCGCACTTTTAACCCCCGCTGAAACGCCCGTATTTGCCCCTGAAACGCTTTCAGAAGTAATTGTTGATATATTTTCCTTTGAAGATTCAACAGGCGGCTTTATCGGCGTCTCAGGCGTTTTTGGCGGCATCTGCTGATTGGATTGCATTTGTTGGAATTGTGCAAACATCATTTGCTGAAATTGCGCCATTTGTTCCGGCGTGAAATTCATCGGCAACGGTGTTTGTGTAGATTGCGAATTTACATTTTCATCAATCGCAGGTTGCGGCGCGGGCTTTTTTTCTTTTGAAGATACTTTTTCAAATTTCGGAGTTTCAACAGATTTTTCAGGCAGAGACTCGGTTACTTGTTCAGCTTTATGAGCTCTCTGCTGTCTTTGTATGGTTCTCTGCGCTTTCAATGAAGTTTTTTTCGGTGTTTCCGGCGCGTTCAAAATTTCGGCGTCTGATTGTGATTCAATTTCGATTGGTGAATTTTCTTTGACGCGCTTTAAAACACTTTGCAATTTTTGAACGTCTTCGTCTGAAACTTTTTTTTCAGGCGGCGGCGTTTCATCTTTTTTTACTTTGGTACTTTGTTTGTATCGTTCGGCGGCGATACTTGCCGGTTGAGCGGCGGGCGTAGGTTTATCCTGCGCGACAATTTCATTTTGTTCAGGTACATCTTCGACAGCGGCGGTTATTTCTACAACTTCACGAGTTCTCAAGCCTAATAATCCGCTTTCCTTGTATTTTTTACTGTGAAGGATAACCGCCTTTGAGCCGAGTTCGGCGCGCATTGCCGCTACTGCTTC
>CAJOGS010000236.1:0-3169 GCA_905234045.1 uncultured Selenomonadaceae bacterium
TATATTATTAACACGCTCTAACAAAAAAAATAATTAAAATTCTGCAAGCAAATTTTCAGTCGTGACGCCTTCAACCAATTCAAAATCTAACTGGCGTTTCTGTTTGTTGGCGCGTACCAAACGCACTCTCACGGCGTCGCCAATGCTGAAACTTTTGCCGGTGTGTTCGCCAATCAGCGCAAATTCATTTTCAATATAGTTGTAATAATCTTTGCCGATCGTCGAAATGTGTACAAGCCCTTCGACGCCGTTTTCAATTTCCACGAAAAAGCCAAACGCCGTGACGCTTGAAATTACCGCGTCGAATTTCTGCCAAATGAAATTTTCCATAAATTCAACTGATTTATAGTCAAGTACTTCGCGTTCAATTTCGACTGCGCGGCGTTCACGATCTGAAGATTGCAGAGCAATTTCATCAAGCCGCCCTGCAAGTTTGGAAATTTCTTCAGGAGTTGCTTTCAACATTCTATGCACGATTAAATCGGGATAACGACGAATCGGCGAAGTAAAATGCGTGTAAAATTGCGCGGCAAGTCCAAAATGTCCCAAATTTTTTGACGAATAACGCGCCTGTTGCATTGTGCGAAGTGCGAACGTCGAAATAATTTTTTCTGCAGGATTATCTTTAACTTGCGCTAAAACTTTTTGAAATTGCGCGGGTTGAATTTCCCTTGAAGTCGGAATGTGTAAGCTGAAATGATTCAGCAGGCGGTTAAAAATCTCAATCTTTTCGGCGGTAGGATTTTCATGCACGCGGTAAAGACTGGGAATCATTTTTTTTACGGTATGTTCGGCGACGGTTTCATTTGCGGCAAGCATACATTCTTCAATCATACATTCCGCCACGCCGCGCAATTTTTTTCTGATTTTAATCGGTTTTTCCTTTTTGCCGAGAATAATTTCAATTTCGGGAAGTTCAAAATCTATTGCGCCGCGCCCGTCACGAATTTTTTTTCGCAGTTTGTAAACATCAAGCAACGCATTTAAATTTTCGGCGCAGTCGGCAAGCTCCGTTTTTTCGCCGTTCAAAAATTTATTAACCTGCGTATAACTAAGCCGCCGAAAAACTTTTATAACCGTCGGAAAAATTTTATAGCTTGTAACTTTGCCGCTGAAATCCAAATACATTTCGCACGCCATAGCAAGGCGATTAACGCCGGGATTCAAACTGCAAATGCCGTTGGAAAGTTCAACCGGCAACATCGGCACAACGCGCCCGACAGGATAAATACTTGTTCCGCGTTCAAAAGCCTCTTTGTCAAGGACGGAATTTTTTTGAACATAGTGGCTGACATCGGCAATATAAACGCCTAAAAAGTAGCCGCCGTCAATTTTTTCTGCAAAAACGCCGTCGTCTAAGTCTTTTGCGTCTTCGCCGTCAATCGTCACAATTTTTAAATTTCGTCTGTCAATGCGCCGCGCCATTTCTTCTGAATTCGGTTCAGTTTCAATTTTTTCAGCCGCGTTTTTCACTTTGTCGGGAAATTTTTCAATGACGCCGTATTTGACGATAATTTCAGAAATTTTTGAGTTGTCAACAGTGCCGAGAATTTCGCCGTACAAATTTTTTGTGGACAGAATTTTTACAATAACATTGGCTTTTTCATCGCGCCATTTCTTCAGCAGGTTTTTATCGCCGTCTTTGCGTTTAATTGAAACAATCAAATTTGTATTTAACAGTTTGACACGAAATTTGCGCCTTTTGTCGCCGTGAACTCTGCCAATCAAAATATCGCCGACAGAAATATTTTCGGCATCGGGAAATTTTTTAGCGTCGCTCATTTCAACGATACCACCGCAAATTTTGCCGTCGCCTCTGCAGTAATTGTACCGTCTGAAGTTTCAATTTGCGCTTTCATTGTCAAAATATTTCTGCGTTGCGATTCTTGCCACGCAGTGATTGTTAATTCTTCGTCAACCGGCGTCGGGTGCTTGTACCGAATTTCAAGCCGCCCCGTCATTGCCTGTTCGTCATATTTTTCTTGAATGAAACTGCCCATAGCTTCATCAAGCAGCGTGGTTACAATTCCGCCGTGTACCACATTTGAATAGCCTTGATATTCTTTCGCCACAATTTTTTTTGCAACTACTTTATCTTCAAGCGGCGTAAATTCCAAGTGCAAGCCTATCGGATTTTTTTCACCGCAACCAAAACAATAATTATCTCCGCTAAAAGCCAAATTCTTAGCTCCTTTCATTTTAGATGTTAAAATTTTTTTATTTAAATTTAAATTTATTTACTGATGAAAATTTTTTTTATTTTTGAAATTTATTATGGCGTGTTGGTAAATTTACTGAAATTTTTATATTAAATTTACTTTTCTTTGTCCAAGCCACAAAGAAAAGTAACAAAAGAAAAGGCGTCCAAACCGCCAGAGATTCAATCCTTGAATCAATGGCGGCGGCGCGCGTCCTTGCGCGCCGGGCTCCTGTTATTTGCACACGTTGCACAGTTTTTTTACTAACCACTGACCATCTAACCATCTAACCATCTAACCATCTAGCCATCTGACAATCTAATAAAAAACTGCAATAATCAGCGCGGGCAGTAAATTTGCCACACGAATTTTTTTCCGAACATTAAATTTATTCCAACGCAAAAAATCAACACGTTGCCGACACATGATAAATTTGCAAGCGCAATTTTTGTCATAATCGGTTCAATTAATCCTGCAAATAAAGTTATCGCACCTTGAAAAATTCCTACCGACACGCAGGAAAAAATACAGCCTTTGCTGAGACTTGCAGTCATTACCAAAATTATTATCAAGTCAAGTGCAGATTTCGCAATTAAAATTGTTTGATCGTTCAAAAGTCTGTCGTTAATTGCGCCGATAACCGCCATTGCGCCAATACAAACTGTCAGCGACGCCGTAACAAAGCCGTCAACAAATTTTGTATCGCCGTCATTTCCGGATTTTGAACGCAACCAAACGCCAAATTTTTCAAAGCCGCCGTCAATATCTATAATTTCGCCAATCAACCCGCCGACTATCAGCGCGGCTATCAGCAATTCGCTTGATTCGTTTTTCAGCATTTGGCTCAATGTTCCATTCAAGCCAATAAAAATGACGGCTATTGCACAGGACATTTTCAACGTCTCTTGGATTTTTTCTGTTAAAAATTTCCCGCCCAATAAGCCGATAATCCCGCCAATTATTATTGCGAC
>CAJOGS010000236.1:3191-5694 GCA_905234045.1 uncultured Selenomonadaceae bacterium
ATAAAATTAATCGTCATTTAAAAATTTCGTTACCTCAACAAAAACAAAATACCTGCTGTCATTCAGCGGCAACAAATGCCCGCATTTCGGCACAAAAATTTTTTGTTTGTCAGGAGAAGAAATTTTTTCAAAAATAAATTTTGCGCTGTAAGGCGTGGCTGTATGGTCATCTTCGCCGTGCATTATCAAAATTGGTGTGGTAATTTTCGGCAACAAAGTTTTAATTTCATCAATCAAATCTACAAGTTCATGAATACTGACGTAAGGCATTTTGCAATAAACTTTGTTGGCGGCAGGCGGCACATTTTTTAAAAAGCGCGGCGGCTTTGCATGACAAAGAGTTCCGCACGCACTGCGCGGCGGCAGTTGTTCCAAATGTAAATTTGAATCAATGAACATTGGCGCGGCAAGTGTTACAATTTTTTCAACCTTGCGAACTTGTGAAAGTTTCAATGTCAAAAGTCCGCCCATTGAATGACCGACGACAAAAATTTTTTCGCATAAACCGCTTAAAATATTGTAGCCGTCCAGCACGGAATTAAACCAATCTTCGCTTGTGGTTTGCATCAAATTTAATTCGTTTGTACCGTGTCCCGCCAATCTTACGCCTAAAACCGTGTAACCTTCACGATTTAAAAAGTTGCCGAGTAATAAAAGTTCCGCCGGTAAACCTGTGAAACCGTGAATCAGTAAAACGCCTTTTGAGCCGCCTTTTAATAAAAATGATTCTGCGCCTTGAATTATCATTTACGACACCATCTTTGCAATTATGATTGTGATTACTGCGAAGAGTACCGCCAAAACGATTGTGACACGCGCCAAAAGTGCGTCCATTCCGCGCACAGGTCCTGAAAATGCTGTGTCTGAACTTCCGTCCATTCCGCCCATTCCGCCGGATTTGGCTTCTTGTCCCAAAATTGCGCCGATTAATCCTATTGAAATTATGGCGTCTAATACCATTAAAAATGTAAGCAAATTTATTCCTCCTGTTTAGATGGTCAGATGTTCAGATTGTCAGATTGCCAGATTGTCAGTATCTAACCATCTAATCATCTAGCCATCTAACCATCTAGTCATCTGAAAAGTTGACTGACTGAACGCCTTGATTGAATTCTCAAAATAACGTCGCCGATTGATTTTGCCATTGACAGCACAACAATTTTTGGCGATTGTTTTTCAGGCGGCAACATAATTGTATCAGTGATAACAATTTTTTCAATGTCAGAGTTATTGATTCTTTCGACGGCGTTTTTACTTAAAACAGCGTGCGAACAAGCGGCAAGCACAGATTTTGCGCCGAGACGTTTCAACGCCTTTGCACCTTCGCAGAGACTGCCCGCAGTGTCAACAATATCATCAATCATCAATGCAACTTTGCCTTGTACGTCGCCGATAATATTCATAACTTCAGCTTCGCCCGGACGCGGTCTGCGCTTTTCGATAATCGCTATTGGAGCTTTCAAAAAGTCCGCCAAAATTCTTGCACGAGTGACGCCGCCCAAGTCAGGCGATACAACTACCAATTCGCCGCCGAAATCGTGACCGTTAAAATAATCTGCAAAGACGGGAGCCGCCGCCAAATGATCTACAGGAATATCGAAAAAGCCTTGAATTTGTCCCGCGTGTAAATCGACAGTCAAAACGCGGTTCATACCTGCGGCAACCAGTTCTCTCAGCATCTCCTCGCTCTCACTGGCCGGTCCGATCGTACAGATGATCTTGGTCATTCGCATAACTGCCTTCCTCCTTTTCAAAATTTATCACATCTTTACTTATGTCAATTATGGCGACACAGTTTATACGCTATAGTTTCCACTTACCTTTTCGGCACCGGATTTTTACCTGGTATCTGTGCCTCTGCCCGCTTCCGGTACTGCATTTTCCCGAATATCTTCACTTCTTCCGCTGCCGGCACCACATTCTTCCCCGGCATCAAAGTCCAGGTCTTCCACGGGTATCCTATGGCCAAACGCATCGAAGCGATTGACGACCATTTCACCCTGAGAGGATTTTGGGATATCTACTGCACGCAAGGCCCCAGTAGCACACCCTATTTCACCAAACTGGCTAACCAAAAGCGTTATTTCCGCATCTATGAAACCGGCTGGTGCAAAGCCGATACTTTCTTTGCCCCAGATGCAGCGGTAGAACCGCACCGTGAAAGACCCTGCATCCTCTACGCCCCCACGTTCAGCAAAGGCATCACATCCGCCTACGAAATGTCATCCGTCATTGATAACTTGGCGCGAACTCAAAACTGGGACTGGTTGATTACCTTTCATCCCATCTTACTCAACGACAATAAACTCATCGCACAATATCAACAACTCGCCAATAAACATGATAATGTCAACTTCATCCGGATTAACAACGGCGTTGAGACCTTTCGACTCACAGATGTCATGCTCTGCGATAGCAGTAGTCTTATTGTCGAGTATTTGATGATGCATAAGCCCGTCGTCACTTTCCGCAATACACACCCCGGACCGCATCTCATAGATGT
>CAJOGS010000236.1:5706-6625 GCA_905234045.1 uncultured Selenomonadaceae bacterium
ATCGCCTTGGCACTCACACGACCGCAAGCACTCATGGACGCTATTGAGAACTACACCGCGTACCACGAGGCACACCGGGACGGACATAATGCCGCACGAGTCCTTGACGCAATTGACGACTTCAACCTCAACTACCGCAACTTGATGCCACACAAACCGCTCAACCTCTACCGAAAATTACAAATGCTCATCCGCTACCTCAAATCTTATCACTAATTTGTAATTAGGGCTCTGCCCTGTCATTAGCTATATGGATACTCTCCTCACGACCCTCGGCACCTGCCTGTACTTGCCCTTTATTATACAATGTTTCCGCATGTCTTGGAGCAAGGACGCTTGGCCCCGCCAAATCTTGCTGTTGGCACTGTTCTTACAATGGACGACCATTATGCATGTCCCCTCCGTCATGTACATCACTTTCGGTATTCTCACCGTCGCCTTCATCATCTATATAGCATTCTCCGACCCCTCTTCCGTAATTAGGGCTCTGCCCCATAATTCGTCACTAATAATTACTCTCCTCTACATCACCTGCTTCACCATCTCACTCTCTTGGTCGGTCGTACCCCTAAAGGGCGTTCTCGCCATTCTCAGCACCGGAGGACCGTTGCTCATCTTCACGCTCATTGGCACCTCCCTGCACACCACTTCCGAGGAACGCGTCCGCATGCTCCGAGCCGCATGCTCCGTTGCCTATATCTTCATCGCCATGACCTTGCTCTCATGGCTCCTTAGCTGCGCCCAACTGCATATCTACCCATGGCAATGGCCTGTCCTCACGAAGATGAAAATCGAATACCTTGACACCTTCCACTATATCTTCCGATGGTTAGGAGGGCTACATGGCTACACTCATCCCTCGTATAACCTCCTCCCCCTCTTTGCTATCACCTGCCTCGCTATTGACCTGCGCCGAATG
>CAJOGS010000237.1 GCA_905234045.1 uncultured Selenomonadaceae bacterium
AAAATATTTCTCTGTACGATAAAACCTGCACAACAAAAAAATTGTTGCGAAGTCGCCGGAGTGCTTGTCAAGGAAGACAATAAGTTTCAGGGAACAGCATGGTTATGGCGAGCTCTTTTAAAATTTTATATGAGAGGAGCAATTATCATGGCAGAACAAATTTTTTCGCCAAGTAATTGGAAACCGCCTGATGATCCCAAAAATCCTTATCAGGCAGTAGAACCACAGAAACAGGTATTGGAGATTGTTCCGCAAAAGCCAAAAATTACGATAGGAACTTTTGAACAGCGAGAAACCGAAAACCCTTACGTTAATTATCAAACTTATCAACGGCAAAGCGGCGTAAGAATTAACGGCAATCACAGTAATTTCCATCTGCTTGAAAGTGGTAAAATCAGGAAACCTGAAAAAATGCATACAAGTAAAATCATCGGAAAACGTTTTGCAATTTATCACGACGGAATTTACTTAAAAGCTGATGAGGACGACAAAAAACTCTGCAACTTTTACGTCGAAATTGTGGATATTCGCATTCTGAGAAATCGTGACGGAACAACCAGCGGAGAGATAGTTTACATGGTCGGCGGAACAGATTTAAGCCACAGGTTAGGTGAATTTAATGCGAAAAATTTGCCGACTATTCCCGAAGAAAATTTCTCAAAAATAATTTCTGAGATACTCCGACGTTTTCCCGAATGTTATATAAATCCTGAACTGAAGCATATCGCATCGGATTATCTCAAAGAATATGTAGCTACAAATTATCGTGACTTTCGTCAAAAACACCCGCCGAATGAATTTTTTGCCTACAGTGGTTGGGAAATTGTGAACGGCAAGCATGTTTATCTTTCAGACAGCAGAAGCGATTGTAAGTGTGGCATAACAGTTCCAAAAATTTTGCCGGAAGAAATTGCGACAATTTGGCAAGAGAATTTGAAAATATTGGGCATTCAGAAAAAAATTTACAATCCCGACGGAACACTAAACGAAATCAACAGCTTAAATGTAATTTTGCTTTTCTGGTTGTATCTTCATCTCGGTTACGCTTGCAAGTTGTTTATGGACGCAGGTCTGAAAGTTCAGTTCATTTTACTTCTGATTGGCAAGACGGGCACCCTAAAAACTTCGATTTGTGAAACTTTCGCAGAACCTTTTAACAAAGGCACAATGCTCCGTTTTGACTCTACCGACGTTGCTCTGGAAAATTACCGTGAAGAATGTATCGACCAGAATATGATTGTGGACGATATTTTCAAAAAAGATTCGGCGAGCTTGAAGAAAATGGAAGCAATTAACAGAGCTTTCGGCGATGGCATCGGCAGAGCAAAATCAACCGGCAAGAACTACAAAGAAATTTCCAGATCGAAAGTAAGAGGCGGTTGTATTGTCACTGCTGAACACGATTTAAACTCACAGCAGTCGAGTGCATTGCGTTATGTCGCTATTAAGATTGAAAGTGATTCTATTGACAATTCGGAACTGAAAAAATTTCAAGACGATAAAATTCTTTCCAAACTTCATAATCGTTATTCCAAGGTTCAAAAAATTTTTGGAGGTTGGATTGATTATCTTGAAAGAAACTATCTTAAAATTGTAAGTTGGCTGATAAATTTTCAAGCACCGCCACTTTCGCTGAAGTTCAAGCGTCACCAACAAATTTACCGCGTTTTATGTGCTACAGCTCAAATGATAATTGGCTGGGGCATTGAATCAGGAGCTGTTAATGAACAGCAAGCACAGAAAATTTCTGAAATGTGGTACAAAGTAATTGTGGATCTCATGATTAAAAACCAAATTGCGGCTACAGTTGCAGAACCCTATCAGCAATTTTTGATAACTCTACAGCAGGCGATAGCGACAGGTTCAGCACAAATTGCGATTGACAGGGAAGTATTCGAGAAAAACGGCAGTCGTTATATCGGATTCCGCAGAATTGACAAAGGCGATTCTGAATACGTCCTTGCCCCAGACAAAGTTTTTTCACTGGTGAAACATCAGTTGATTGACAGCGGCAAAGATTTAGTTTCCGACGCAACACCGATTTTCAAAGAACTTTTCGAGCATGGAATTTCAAAAGGTTATGAAAATCAAAGCAATAAGAACGGAACTCGCACACGTTACCTCAAACGAGTTAAACTCAACGGTCATCAGCCTGAAGTTCTTGTGATTTCGGTCAGCGCAATGGAAAAATGTATCGAAGATTTCTTTAAGGAGGGATAACCATGTCTGATTTGAAATACTTGTTGCAAACTCCAATCAACATTGCATTTTGTTACAGTGTCGATGAGCTTTACCAAGCTTTGAAATATCGCTCATGGCGTGCGGCAAATCTCTATTCAGCGGACAACATGGAATATTTGCAGAGTATGGCGAATATCAATCAAAACTGCTACTGCGACAAAAACTCTGATGAAAACAACGTCATTCAAACCTTTGCAATACCGGCAGTGATAAGCGAAACTACATGCTTACAAGTTGTTGGAACAAACAACTCTACAGGTACAAATCTTGTAGCTTATAACCAAGTCGGCGCGTGGGCGGTCAGCGGTTTGAACGGTTTCTGCACCGCAATGACTGACGAAGATTTATGCGGAATTTTGGCAGGAAAAACATTCGCCTATCCTATGGCGCAATGGATTCCCCTTCCTCACGAAAAAGTTGTAGATGTTGCCAGAAACAACTATGTCAACCGATTTTACTCTCGCTACTGGCACAACGCAGAACAAACTTTATTACCGCAACAATTGATGGAAGCGTTTGTCGATCCTTATTTCGAGCAACGCGAAAAACGTCGCGAAACGGCTCAATATGAGGAATTTAAAAAATTCCAGTTAGTCAGAATGAATATGGGGTGGTAAATCAATTTCAGGTAGCTAATTTTGGCTACTGAGATTTTTTTACTTTAAAAATTTAATTTTCAAAAAAATTATTAAAGGCTTGGTGAACATGACCAAGCCTGTTTTTTTTTACTTCAAATTACTCTGTTCCATAATATAATTTTGCACACTGTCACGAGGAATTTTCCAAACTCTGCCAATACGAAAAGATTTAATCTTGCCTGAAGTTAAAAGTTTGTAAGCGGCATTACGTCCTATCATCAGCATTTCGCAAAGTTCTTCAATCGTTATGAGCGGTGAA
>CAJOGS010000238.1 GCA_905234045.1 uncultured Selenomonadaceae bacterium
TTATCAAAAATTGGAGCGGAAAACGAGGCTCGAACTCGCGACCCCAACCTTGGCAAGGTTGTGCTCTACCACTGAGCTACTTCCGCAAAATTTATTTGGAGCGGAAAACGAGGCTCGAACTCGCGACCCCAACCTTGGCAAGGTTGTGCTCTACCACTGAGCTACTTCCGCTTGTCTGCAACTTTCGTTGACTGACAGGGCGTATTATATTAGTTAATTTTCATTTTGTCAAGAAAATTTTATAAAAAAATAAAAAAACATTGCGGCAGGTAAATTTTTTGTGTAAAATGTGAAAAAATGTACGAATTTGAGGGGGAAATTTCTTGCCAAGACAAAATAACCGTAAACCGAACGAAATGCGCCAAACAACATTGCAACGCCGTTATCAAATGTATCCGCATGGCTCGGCTTATATCGAAGTTGGAAATACAAAAGTTATCTGCGCGGCAACAGTTGAAGATAAAGTACCGTCGTTTCTGAAAGGTACCGGCACGGGCTGGATAACTGCCGAATATTCAATGTTGCCGTCTGCGCCGATTCTGCGCGTACCGCGTGAAATAAAAAGAATGAGCGGGCGAACTGCCGAAATTCAAAGATTAATCGGGCGCAGTCTGCGAAATGTAACTGATTTATCGGCGATTGGCGAACGCACGATTACTATTGATTGTGACGTTGTACAGGCGGACGGCGGCACGCGCACGGCGTCTATAACAGGCGCGTTTGTGGCGTTGGTGGAGGCTTGTGAAACGTTTTACGAAGTCGGAAAAGTTTTTCCCGTTAAAGATTTCGTGGCGGCAATTTCAGCCGGAATTTCTGCTGACGGCGAAAAATTTTTAGATTTATGCTATGAAGAAGATTCAACCGCGCTTGCGGATTGTAATGTTGTTATGACCGGCGCGGGCGAATTGGTTGAAGTTCAAATTACAGGCGAAAAAAAATCATTTCCGCGCTCAGATTTAAATGAAATTTTAGATTTGGCTGAAAGCGGTATCAAAGAACTTATCGAAATGCAAAAAGACGCGCTCGGCAGAGATTTAGTTTGGCGCGTCGGAAGAGTTGGTTAGACTAAAATTTTAACGCTTAAAATTCTTACCTGAAAATTTTTTTGTAGGAAGAATTACTTAAACGGCGAATTTTATAATAAAAATGCGGATTAAAATTTATTAAAAATTGTTTTCGTCAAAAATTTTATTTGGAGAGTAGGGAGGGTTGGTTGAATGACAAAAAAAATTGTTATTGCTACAAAAAACTTGGATAAACTCAGAGAGTTGGAAATTGCGTTTAAAGGCTTGCCGGTTGAAATTTTATCATTGGCGGATATTGCAGAATTTCCTGACGCCATTGAAAACGGCGAAACTTTTGAAGAGAACGCCGAAATTAAAGCGCGTTTCTTTAGCGAAAAAACAGGGCTTGCTTGTATTGCAGATGATTCCGGATTAGAAGTTGAAGTACTTAACGGGCGTCCCGGCATATATTCGGCACGTTTCGCCGGTTATCATGCCCACGACGTTACAAACAATTACAAACTGATTGAAGAAATGGAAAAAGTCGGTGCTACTGAATCACCGGCAGATTATTATTGTGCCCTTTGTTTCATTGATACTGACGGTACAAAAATTTGCAGCGCAGGTAAAGTTACAGGTACAATCAAAGTTGATGCGAAAGGTCAAGGCGGCTTCGGTTACGATCCTTATTTTTACATTAATGACGATAAGACAATGGCGGAATTGACGACTGAAGAAAAGGATTTAATCAGTCATCGCGGCGTTGCATTGAGGAATTTTGTACCGAAATTAAAGGAGTGGTTGTCGTGTACATTGGAATAATCAGCGACACGCACGGCAACAATGATTCCATTGAAAAAGCTGTAAGTATTGCGCAAAAAATGGATATGTGGTTACATTTGGGCGACTGTGAACCGGACGCCGAATATCTTCAATCTTTGGTAGACGTTCCGGTTTATGGCGTTGCCGGAAATTGTGATTGGCCAATGAAAAGTACTTGTTACGAAAGAATTGTTGAAGCTGAAGGACACAAAATTTTTATGACGCACGGGCATAACTATGGCGTTCGCTATACTCAAGAAAACGTTATGGAAGCGGCGGCGTCTCAAGGCGCGGATATTGCTTTATACGGACATACACATATCGTTGATTATAGAATTGGTCCGCCGCTTTTATTAAATCCCGGCAGTGCGTCGCGTCCCCGTGATGATAATCGCGGCTCTTTTATCGTTATGGAATTAAAAGCTGAAAATGAACCCAAAATTACTATCATTCGTTTAAGATAAAAATTTTTGTTTCAATCGTGAAAAAATTTTCAAAATATCTTGTTTTAAATGTCGAAACATACGAAAAAGCAAAATTATTATTCCGCCCGGCATTATCAATAACGCAATTGTAAAAAAAAATCTTCTAATTATCAGCACCTCCAATAAAATTTTTTCAATTTATACTTGAATTATAATGGAATTATTTATCTTCCACAATAAAAATTTGGGGAGTTTTGGAATTAATATTTGACAATAATTATCATTTATGTTAGACTTCGTGCAAGCTTTTCGTTAAGCTCTCCTAAAAAATACTACACGTACCTTAAATAAAGGAAATCCCGTCAAGCGCGTTTTGTTGACGGGTTAATTTTTTTTATATTGATATTTATTTTCTTTAAGGTTAGGTTATTTTTTTATTTAGGTGCTGAAATTTTTTTCTATTGAAATTTAATTTTCTTTGATTAGACTTTATATATTGAACGAACTTTTTCTTTGCTCGCTCAAAATAATGTGGTAGCGGAGTATTTTTTACTATCACACTATCGAACTATCAAACTGACGCACTACAAATTTTTCGTGCTTAGTCAACAAAATTTAGTTCGTTAATCATATGCAGTTTTTACAGTTCAATTTATTTTTCAAACACGCACCAATAAATTTTTTAGATTTTTAATTTCATCAGCAGAAAGGCGGCGATACTTTCCAACTTTCACGCCGTCCAAAGTCAGACCTGCAAATTTTATGCGTTTCAATCTTTTCACGTCGCAACCGACAGCGGCAAACATTCGGCGAATTTGTCTGTTACGCCCTTCGTGAATCGTAATTTCTACAAGATTTTCTTCAAGCAAAAAAATTTTT
>CAJOGS010000239.1 GCA_905234045.1 uncultured Selenomonadaceae bacterium
GCGAACAAAGAAAAGTAAATGTTAATGAAAAATTTTTAATTTAAAAACAGAGTTATTCAACACGCCCTAGCCCCTAGTCTCTAGTCCCTAATCTTGCACTGCTTCCAAAGATTTTATCGCAACTTCAATTTGTGAATCGTCAGGCTCGCGTGTCGTCAAATATTGCAGCCACAATCCCGGCATTATCGCCAAACGTACCAACGAATTTTGTGAACGCCCCGCAAATCTGATGATTTCATAGGAAATTCCCGCAACTACCGGCAATAAAAGTATTCTCGATAAAATTCTCAACCACAAATCAGGCCAGCCCAAAAATGCAAAGACAAATATACTTACAATCATAACAATTAATAAAAACGCCGTGCCGCAACGCGGGTGAAGTCTCGGAAATTTTCGTACATTTTCAACTGTCAGCGGTAAATCTGCCTCGTAACAAAAAATTGTTTTGTGTTCCGCGCCATGATATTGAAAAACGCGCTGAATATCCGACATTCTCGAAATTGCCCAAATGTACAAAATAAAAATCGCCAGTCTCAAAAATCCCTCTGCCAAATTGAAATAAACCGGATCGTCGGTTATTTCGTGTAAAAATTTTGCGCCGAAGGTAGGAATTGCGATAAATAAAACCGCCGCCATTCCAAACGCAAACAATATTGTCAAAACTAATTCACGGTCGGAAAGTTGCTCTTCTTCTTCGCCCGCCGCTTGCGCCGAAAATGACAGAGCTTTCATTCCCAAAATTAAACTTTCAATTAAACTTACCGAGCCGCGCAAAAACGGCAATTTTAAAATCGGAAAACGTTCCATTATTGAATTTACGGGATTGACTTGAACTTTTATATTTCCATTTTGTTCGCGGACTGCGGTTGCAACTTTGCCGAATCCGCGCATCATTACACCTTCAATGACGGCTTGCCCGCCTACTATCGGTTTTTCCATTGTTATTACCTCCTGTTGTCTATATTATCACGAAATTAAAAAATTTTCCATTTGCAGGATAAAAAGCATTGGCGGCGAAATGTAATTTAGTTACAAAGTTAGAATTTATGGGGGCGATTTAATGGCAAATGATAAAATGCGCAAAGGCGACGAAGCCGGCGATAAAAAAGGTATATTGCTTGAGACAGGCACAAACGAATTTGAAATAGTTGAATTCAGTATTGGCAAAGTCCATTACGGTATCAACGTTGCAAAAGTTCGTGAAGTTATTCAGCGCGTACCTGTTACGGCAATGCCGCAGGCTCATCCTTATGTTGACGGTCTTTTCACTCTGCGCGGTAAAGCTCATCCTTTGGTAAATCTTCCGCGTTGCTTAAATGTGGCGTCAGGCGAAGAAGCCAGAAATATTATCGTCACGGAAATTAATAACTACTACGTCGGCTTTTTGGTTGAAAATGTTTCACGTATTCATCGCGTTTCTTGGCGTGATATGGAACCCGCGCCGGAAGTCGGCGATCAATCCCGCGTTGTCGGTATTATCAAAATGAGCGACAGAATTGTTTTACTTTTGGACTTTGAAACGATTATTGCCGAAATTAATCCGGAAATTAATTCAAAACTTACAACAGTTGAAGATGCAACCGATGACATTCGTGCACAGCGTTCAAATGTTCATGTTGTTGTTGCTGAGGATTCGGGAATGTTGCGCGACTTGCTCGTTTCAACTTTGCACGATTCCGGTTACAGATTTGTCAGAGACTTTGGTAACGGTATGGACGCTTGGGAATATCTGCGCGGACTTGCCGAAAAAGACGGTCCTATTTATAACCACGTCGGAATTATTGTTTCTGATGTTGAAATGCCGAAAATGGACGGTCACCGCCTGTTAAAATTGGTGCGTGAAAATGATCGTCTGCGCGAAGTACCGTTTGTACTGTTCTCTTCGTTGATTAGTGAAGAAATGCGCTTGAAAGGCGAATCACTCGGCGCAAGCGGTCAAATCTCTAAACCTGAAATTAATAAATTGATTGCGTTGTTGGATAATTTGATTTTCGGTAAACCAATTCCCGCTGATCAACGCTAATAAAAATTTTTCAGCCTGCGAAATTACGCGGGCTTTTTTGGTTGTAGAAAAAATTTTTATGCTATAATGTGAAAAATTTTCTGCAAACAAGAGGTATTTTGATGTTTGAATTGATTCTCGGATATTTTGTAATTGGAATTGTATTTATAATTTGGCGTTTGTTTTATCATACATTATATAAAAAAAGTGCACGTGAAAATTTTATTAAAACGCTAAAAAATGACTTTCTGAAACTTTTGGCACAATCCAAAAAATTATTTTTATCCAACTGCAAAATTTTCAAAATAATATTTGTACTCCTTGCGATGATTGCTGTTTGCGATATTATCTCGATAGAAAATTACATTCTTAACATTTTGGAAACCATTATGTCTGCAATAATGTTTTTAATGCTGGCTATTGTTTTTTCTCCAACAGAAAATTCAATGTATAAAGGTTTTCCAAATGAAATTTTTGCATTTATTTATTCTGTCGTATTTATGTTTTACAGTGCGGAATCAATAGTAGTAGACATGTCATTTACTCTTGATTTTTTCACTGAAGATATTTGGATTTACGGCTATATCATTACAATTATTTCATACGTTGTTTGTATGGCAACTCTAAGAAGATTTATGGAAAGAGATTTAACGACGGAAGAAATAATTATTTTGGGAATGGTTATGATGACAGCGTTGGAATTTATAACATATTACGGGATTGGTTTTTTCAGCAATATAAAAATTTATAATCCACAGGCATTTGAATCTAATATTTTTGGAGATTTTACCTCTATCATAAATCAAGGGATATTCATTGCGTCGCAAAGTCAAATATTGGAAAGAGGACCTATGGAAATATGGGGATATATTCTTTTAAACGGTACTGATGTTCTTACTACTACAATGGTTTTGGGATATGTAGTACAAAAATTTTTTGGCAGTTCTGCACATTAGCAGAAAATTTTTTTAGGGGTTGTTGGTAAATTAAAAATGGTTTAATGTTTGCAAGTTTAGTTAACGGCGGTCACGGACGACCGCCGCCGCCATTGATTAGCTAAAGAGCATGCCCGCTAAAGAGCGCGCCTCACCGCGCATGCTGCGCAAGCCACGCAGGATCTTTTGTTACTTGCAAGGCGACGAGTAGGAGCGTTGCTCCTTTGGACGAGCAAAGAAAAGTAAATTTAATAAATAAAAAAATTTAACAAAAATATAAAAATTCTAAAATCTAGTTTACCAACACGACCTATCTATTATTCGCTAACCGCACTGAAGATTTATTTACATTTGAAAAAATATGATGAAATTATTAAAATTTACCAAAAATCTAAAATCTAAGAAAAAAATTTTGGCAGTGATATTTTTAATATCGCTTTTAGTTTTTGTCGAAATTTTTCAATCGCAAAATGAAAATATCAATGTTGAGGAGGAATTAAAAATGAGTATATTAGCCGCAGTGGCAGTACCGCACCCGCCGATAATTTTGCCGGAAATTGGGCGCGGCGAAGAGAAAAAAATTTCTGCAACTTCAAACGCTTACAAAGAAATTGCCCGCCGTATCGTTGAATTGAATCCCGACACGATTATTATCACAAGTCCCCATTCGATTTTGTACGCGGATTATTTTCACATTTCGCCCGGCGAAACTGCCGAAGGTGATATGGCGCGTTTCAATGCTCCGCAAGTCAATTTAAAAATTAATTACGACGTGGAATTTGTTGACAAACTCAGTGAAACGGCGATGAATGAAAATATACCTGCCGGAAAAATTGGCGAACGCGATAAAAGTTTGGATCACGGCACATTTGTACCGCTTAGATTTTTGGAACAGGCGGGGCTTGATTTTGACAAAGTAAAATTTTTGAGAATCGGACTTTCAGGTTTAAGTGCGGACGTTCATTATAAATTTGGACAGACAATTTCAAAAGTTGCCGAAGAATTAAACCGCCGCGTTGTATTTATTGCGAGCGGCGATTTATCGCACAAATTGCCGGGCAGTCATTACGGCTTTGTTGAAGAGAGTTTGCAATTTGACAAAGAAGTTATGGAAAATTTGGGCGGCGCGGATTTTTTGAAACTGCTGACAATGGATAATAAAATGTGCAACCGTGCGGCTGAATGTGGCTTGAGAAGTTTTTGGATAATGGCGGGCGCGTTGGATAAAAAATCTGTCACGGCTGAAAAACTTTCCTACGAAGGCACTTTTGGTGTTGGTTATGGCGTAGTTTG
>CAJOGS010000240.1 GCA_905234045.1 uncultured Selenomonadaceae bacterium
GAGAGTCTGTTAAATCTGTCGGATATCTTTTTCGTTTTAAATAATCATGTTTCATAGTTTCAGTCTACCATTTTTTCTCTGTGAAAACAACTTCTAAATCTTGCAATGCTGCCAATTCGACTTCCGTAAAGCCGGTATAGTTGCTGTACCTTCTGTGACTTTGCATTCCTGCCGTTTGAAAATGTGAACCTTCAAATCTTTGACTATATTCGACACCGTTAAATTCAAAAGCATTTGTAGGAATACCTGAAATGCCGTTAAAAGTTGCGCCGGCAAGTGCATCAGTTATATTTTCGCCGATGAAATATGCAAAATTTCCTTCGTCAACAATGAAATAATCTGATTCTACGGCGTCAGGTTTTGTTTCTTTCAAAATATTAAAACCTTCACTTGTCAAAATGAACATTCCAGGCTTTGCAAAATTGCCGTTTTGGTCTTGCAAATGAAAATTCCATTGTCTTGTATCTGTACAAGTATCATCAAATTTCATTACAAACAAATTATTTTTGCCGTAAGTAATTGCCTCAGATTCTTTTTTAATAATATTTCCGTCCCAATCACATAATTTGGTGGTTGCTAAAACTCCGAGCGCGTGTACAAGTTCATGGCGAACAGTTCCGATAAAATCAGCCGCCTGTTCATTTGTCGGCAAAACTGTATCTGTATCAATCCACCGGCCGTCAATCGAGCCTTTGCGATTTGCGCCAAAATTTTGCCCAAGTCTCATTTGTGAAATTCCAATATCGCCTGTATCCGAAATATTATTTTTTATAGAATCTTCAAACAGCTGATATATTTCTTCTTCTTTATCGTCAGTTGCAATTTTTATTTTTGCCAATTCTTTTATATTAAAATAATTCAGATTTTTTCCGTCCTGAATCTGTTGAGCCACATGATTATTTCCAACGTCTTCTTTGTCTGTGTAAGAGGCTGTTCCTGCACTTGCATTTTGAAGATTTTTTTCATTGAAAACTAAAATTTGCCACGCTGACTGATTTTTTGCACGTGCCCCCAACATTTCCGACCAATACGAAGTGGCAGATTTTACGGCATTTCTAAGAACATCAGATAAATTGTACTGTGAAGCAAATTCGCCTTCATTTAAAAATTCAAACTCAATAAATTTTTTGCCGTTGTAATAAACATAATCGGTATCTGATGCAAAAACTTGACTGCAACTGCTCAAAATCATTGCCGCCGCCAAAATAGAGAGTTTCTTTTTATTTTTTATTTTTTATTTTTGAATCGTTATTATTTAAATTTTTGTCGCTGTCTTCAATTAAAACTTCAAGCGCGGAAGTTCGTTGAGCCTCTGTAGAAATTTCAGCTTTTGCCGCTTTTAATTCTGTTTCCAATGCTCTTACTTTTTCTTCAAGTCTCTGTATTTGTCTCAATGCAACTTCCATCATTTCGCGTTCAGGGTCGGGCAATTCGTCATGGCAAAGATCAACATCTATTTCATCGCAAATTTCGTTATAAATTTTTGGGTCGTCAACATTTAAGCCACGATTTTTGCAAACTTCAAGCCACGCCTTTTTAAAATCTTCTTCGTTGTGAACTCTGACGCCGTGCAAAACTACGACGCGCCCGGGAATACCTACAACAGTTGCATAGGGCGGAACTTCTTTTAAAACGACACTTCCCGCGCCAATTTTTGCATGGTCGCCGACTTTGAACGAGCCCAAAACTTTTGCGCCCGTCGCAATTACAACGTTATTGCCGATAGTCGGATGCCGCTTGCCTTTTTCTTTACCCGTACCGCCCAAAGTTACGCCTTGATACAGTGTAACATTTTTTCCGATTTCCGCAGTTTCGCCGATAACAATTCCCGTGCCGTGATCTATAAAAAGTCCGTCGCCAATTGTTGCGCCCGGGTGTATTTCAATTCCCGTTAAAAATCTGCAAAAATTTGAAATCATTCTTGCAGGAACAATCCAGCCGCGTTTAAAAAGCGCGTGTGAAATTCTGTGCAACCAAATTGCATGCAAGCCGGAATAACAAAAAATAACTTCAAGGACACTTTTAGCGGCGGGATCACGTTCAAAAACAACGCGAATATCTTTTCTAAGGCGCGTAAAAAAACTCATTACATTCTACCTTTCAACGGCGGCTACGGCATAAGCGGCGATACCTTCTTCAGTGCCGGTAAAGCCGAGCCCTTCTTCAGTTTTTGCTTTAACGCTTACTGCGTCAATTTCAACATTCATAATTTCGGCAAGTCTACAGCGAATTTTTTCAATATGCGGCGCAAGTTTCGGCTTTTGTGCAACAATAATTGAATCAATATTTACGATTGAATAATTTTTTTCACGGAGCAATTTGCAAACTTCGGCAAGTAAAATACCGCTGTCGATATTTTTATATTTGGCGTCAGTGTCGGGGAAATGTTGCCCAATATCGCCGAGAGCCGCCGCGCCCAAAAGTGAATCAATAATTGCGTGTATCAAAACATCGGCGTCTGAATGTCCGGCAAGTCCCAAACTGTGTTCAATTTCCACATTGCCCAAAATTAATTTTCGATTTTCTACAAGTTTATGTACGTCGTAACCAATACCAAAGCGCGTCATTTTTTTTCGCTCCTTAAAAAAATTTTTTCTTTATGTCGTGTTTAATAATTATTTTTATATTGCTCAATATTTTTGTAGTAATACTGATGAAATTTTTCTTTGTTCGCCCTGCGTGGCAACTTAGTGCGTGTTGGTAAACTCTTATTTTTAGATTTTTTATGAATTAAATGTACTTTGTCTTGTAAAAATTACTCGTCGCCTTTGCAAGTACCAAAAAGAAAAGACGTTTAATTCCGCCAGAGATTCAATCCTGCGTGGCTTGCGTAGCATGCGCGGTGAGGCGCGCTCTTTAGCGGGCATGCTCTTTAGTTAATCAATGGCGGCAGCGGCATCATTACCTCGAACGTTTCAAAATTTTTAAATTTACCAACAGACACTAGGGCGTGTTGAATAATTAATTGAAATTGCTAACAAATTAATTTTTGTTCGATGAGAGCCAAAAACTAGGATGGCGCACAGGACGTGCGGAGCAAATGCTCGTACTCCTCGCATTTGCAGGCAGGTGCGTTTTTTTCGAGGACGAAAAAACAGCACCGCAAAAAGCGTCTTTC
>CAJOGS010000241.1 GCA_905234045.1 uncultured Selenomonadaceae bacterium
CTTCGGGCGAATCATTTTTCTCTCCAGCTGATAAAGAAAAAGTCAAGGCTGCTCTGTCAGACGCGGTAACCATATGTATTTAATCAAGACAAATAAAATTTACTCCATCTGTTTAAACGCACATAAACTGTATGCCAATTTCGGTAATGCCCTCCATTTGCAACCATTTTCGGCTACATACAAAATTGCGTTTTTGCGATTTTTTCGTATTGCTCATTTGTAATTTTCATAAGTTCATTATACTTTACTTGTAAATAGTATGAACACGCCCTAGTTACTTAAATTTTATTAAATGTACTTTCTTTTTTCCGAAGCAAAAGTAGTTGGATAGTGGTGTAGCGGGTAGCTATTAGCTATCAGCTATTGGCTATCGCACTACCACACTAAAAACCGTCCGCATTTTGCGGATTTTAAAAAATTTGTGGATTTTTGAATTATTCAACACGTCCTAGTAAAAAAATAAAGACCAACGCTTTAGACATTGGTCAAGAACAAATACTCCATTAAACTTAATAAACCACCCGTTTGGCGGATGGTTTTGAATTATATATCAAGTAAAATAATTTCTTTATGTATCAGCTGTTAAACTCTTGTGCGACAAGATTATCTGCGCCATAACGTTTACGCAGGACAGGCTTTTCAATTTTGCCTGTAGCATTACGCGGAACATCTGCAAAGATAATTTTCTTTGGACGTTTATAGCGCGGTAATTCGTTACAGAACGCGTTAATATCGTCTTCAGTAGCGGTTTTATCTGGTTTAAGTTCTATAATAGCGGCAGCAATTTCGCCAAGCCGTCTATCCGGCAAACCGATAACAGCAACATCTTTAATTGCGTCGAATTTTCTTAAAAAGTCCTCGATTTGGACGGGATAAATATTTTCACCGCCTGAAACGATGACGTCTTTTTTTCTGTCAACGAGGTAATAGAAACCGTCGGCATCTTGTTTAGCCATATCGCCGGTTAAAAGCCAACCATCTTTCAATACTTCAGCGGTAGCTTTGGGGTCGTTATAGTAACAAGTCATAACGCCGGGACCTTTTACGGCAAGTTCGCCGACTTCGCCGCGTTTAACTTCGTTTAAATTTTCATCAACGATTTTGCATTGCCAATGATAACCTGGGACGCCGATAGCCCCGATTTTGTGAGTATTTTCGATACCGAGATGGACGCAACCGGGACCTGTGGATTCAGATAAACCGTAATTAGTATCATACTGATGATTAGGGAAATATTCTTTCCAACGCTTAATCAGAGACGGCGGCACAGGTTGCGCACCGATATGCATTAACCGCCACTGAGAGAGATTATAATCTTCCAGTTTGATAATTCCTGCGTCGAGTTGATCAAGAATATCTTGAGCCCACGGGACTAAAAGCCAAACAATAGTACAATGCTCCTCAGAAACAGCATTTAAAATAACCTCCGGAGAAGTACCTTTTAAAAGAACAGCCAAAGAACCGGCGACCAAGCTACCCATCCAATGGAATTTAGCGCCGGTGTGGTAAAGAGGAGGGATACAGAGGAAGCAATCATCACGGGATTGTAGGTGATGTTTCTGTTCCATGACAGCGGCTTGAGAAAGGGAGAGGTGGTTATGAAGGATAGCCTTAGGGAAGCCGGTAGTACCACTGGAGAAATAGATAGCGGCGTCGTCGTCGTCAGAAAGATGGATATTAGGTTTTAAACTGGAGCAATAATCAGCGAGGACATGGAAAGGGTCCGCGAAAGAGGGGCAATTATTGCCGACGAAGATAAGATTAACATTGCGCAAATGATCAGAAATAGATTCGATTCTGCCGATAAATTCTTCGCCGAAGAAGATAGTATTAACGTCGGCGAGATTAGCGCAGTAGAGGATTTCGTCAGCAGAATAACGGAAATTGAAAGGCACAGCGACGGCACCAGCTTTGAGGATACCGAAGTAGATAGGAAGCCAATCAATACAGTTATACATGATAATAGCGACTTTATCGCGGGGCTTGATACCGAGGTTAATTAAGAAATTAGCGCAACGGTTAGCCATTTCGTCGAAGACGCTCCAGGAGATATGACGACGGAATTGTTGAAAGCGATTGGGTTCAATGAGACTGAAATCCTTCCAAGAAAGGCGTTGATTATTATGGATATAGGGATTAAGTTCAACGAGAGCAGTATCGTTGCCGAAAAGGCGAGCGTTACGCTCAAGGAAATCAGTAACAGGCATTCAAACAACTCCTTCGTAAAATTTAAAGGAAGTATAAAACAAAGAAAAAATTTTGTCAATAAAAAAAGCATTTTTCTTTTGTTACTTTTCTTTTTGGCTTTGGAAAAAAGAAAAGTAATTTTTGTTTTAGCAGTGTGGCTAGATGATCAGATGATCAGATGGCTAGATGGTCAGTAACTGACAATCTGAAGATCTGACAATCTGACAATCTGAAAAACCTATTGTCAAATAAAAAAAACGGTACAGAGAAAAACCTCTGTACCAAAAAAATATTAATGTGAAAAATACCAGTTCGCTTTACCAACTACGGTATCTAAATAAAAAAAGAGTTTATCGCCGGGGCAAGCAGTGGCATTGAGTTCCCTGTGTCCGAGAATAAACCTGCGCGAAATAGGAAGATTGAAATCGTAGCAAAGATTAGCGATTAAAAGCGCGGCAGATTCAATTTGAAAGTCGGTAGGTTTTTCGACTTCAAAATTGCCGCTTAAGCAAACGCCGATAGATTGAGCGTTATAGCCGTAAGCGTGCGCGCCTACCGCCCAAACAGGTCTGCCTTTTTCAATCGCCCCGTTTTTCCTGATTAGAAAATGATAGCCAATGCCGCTGTAGCCTTGATTCAGATGAATTTGGTGAATATCTTTGGCGGAGGAATCGGCGGCAATGGCGGTGTGATGAACGACAATAAAATCAGTTCGTCGGCGTTCCTCCAGCGAATCAAAAGTTAAAAATGGTTTAATTAGTTTTACCTGTTCCATTGTTGCCACCGCCTTTATCGTTTTTCCACTTTTCGATAATTTTTGCAATGCCGTTAAGTTTTTCTTTTAGGGCGCGGCGTTCTTCGTCGGTCATTTTTTTTTAGGAAACAGTTTACAGGAAACAGAAGACGCGGAAATTTTGCCGCCCTGCGTCATTTTAGAGGAATCGTAATTTGTCAGAGTCAAAGTTTTAGTAGTGCCGTCGTTAATAAAATAAGTTGCGGCGGCGGTAGGACGCGCCACAGTCGCTTTTAAAATTTTCCAATTTATAACAACGTCATCGTCGGTGCCGTCTTCCCAATAAACCGAGCCCGCAGGGCTAACTTTACAACACCAAGTATACTCGCCTGCTTCGACAGCACTTATCTTACCCGAACGAAAAGCAAATCGGCTGTTTTCCGAATCAAACGAATAAGTAAAAGTTTTAGTAGTGCCGTCGTAAGTAAAAATAGTAATACCTGCCGTCGGTTTTGGTATTTTTATTGGTGAAACTGTCCACGAAATTTCTTTTCTATTAAAAGTGCCGTCGTTCCAAGCAAAATTATTTGACGGCTCAACCTGCGCGATATAAGTCCCTGCATGGTCTGCGCTTGTACCTCCATAAGTTTTATATCTTTTATTGTAATAGGTAAGGTCGGATAAAAAAGAAAAAGCCTGATGAAAATTTTTTGGGTATGCCGTGCCATTGAAAAAAACTTCAGTATCTTGCACTAAAGTACTTTCTTCTTCGGAAAGTCTGGCGCGGTTAATAGTCCAAGTCAGATTAATATCGGCAGTAGCGTCATTAGGATATTTCCAGCGTGTGTTGTTTGTATCTTTGAGCGAAACGGTAAGAGTATAATCGCCCGCGTTGGTTGCGTAGGTGTCGCCGCCTGCAGTGTAATAATTGGAATCGACGCCTGACAAAGCGGCGGTAATTTTAGAGCCTGTGTAAGTGTAGGAACTCTGCGCGATTGTCGGCGGTGTAATATCACGTTTGTTAATGCTCCAATCGTAACTTTTGGCGGCGGTAGTGCCGTCTGACCAACGGTAATTGGTTTTATTTTTCAGATTGAAAGTAATGACGTAATTGCCCGCGTCAGTAGCGGATTCAGTGCCGCTTTTAGTCATAGTTGCGGCGTCGAAATAATAAATAGTCGGCGAATGTGCCGCGCCGTCATAAACAAAAACCTCGTTGACTGAAGGATCAGGACGAATTGTAACAGGCGCAATGCTCCAATTTAAAACAACATTAGAGGTAGTGCCGTCCGCCCACTGATACGCGGCAGAATTTTTCAGCGAAATTGTAACGGTGTAACTTCCCGCGTTTGTGGCGGATTCAGTGCCGGTTTTCGACATAGTGGCGGAGTCGAAGCCGTTAATGGTGACGGTAACAGAATTGCCGCTGTAAGTGTAGTCGGCAAATTCCAAAGTCGGCTTGACCAATTTGTTTGAGCCAATCTGCCAATTAATGACAACGTTGGAAGTGGAGCCGTCCACCCAAGTGTAGTTGGTTTTATTTTTGAGCGCGTAGGTGACGGAATAACTTCCCGCCGCGCTTTCAGAAACAGTGCCGGTACGTGTCATAGTGGCGGAATCGTAGCCTGTAACCTGCAAAGTTTTAGCCGCGCCGTCGTAAGAAAAATTAATAGTGCTTGCGTAAGGTTTTGCCAATTTTTTTGGCGAAATAGTCCAGCTGACACTTTTAGCGGCGGTAGTGCCGTCATTCCACGTCAAGCCGCTTTTCGGCGCAATATAAATTGTATAAGTGCCGGCGGTAGTTTTTGAAGTGTCGCCGCTTAAAACGTGAACGCTTGAATTGAAATTTTGAATGTTAGGTGATTGAGCCGCGCCGTTGTAAGTGACGGTGCCAATTTGAGAAAAGCCTGAAGATTGTTCGGGCGTCAAAGCAGTTTGTTGCGCGGGCAGATTTTCAATTTGTTCCTGCAGAGCGTCAATCCTGTTATTAACGGCGGTAATGGCGGTGGCGCGTGCAGTCATTTCCGATGAAAGACTTGAACTCAAATTGTTAATCGCAGTTTGCAAAGCCGAATCTGCATTTTTGCGCGCGGTAGTTTCATCAGAAATTGCGGTGTTCAAATTATTTTTTGCGGTATTCAGCGAACTTGTAAGAGAATTAATTTGAGCCTGTAAATTGGCGTCGGCGTTTTGGCGCGCGGTTTTTTCAGTGGAAAGTGCGGAATTAGCCGAACTGCTGACAGAATTAATTTGATTTTTTAAAGTAGTGTCGGCGTTGGTGCGGTTTTGAATTTCCGCGTTTAAATCTGCGCGAATATTGGCAAGATCGTTATTGTGCGCGGCGATAGCGTCATTGAGAGTGCCGCTTAAACCTGCGATAGTTTCAGACTGCGTGGCAGTAGCATTTTGAATTTGTTCCCGCAATTCCTGATTCTGAATTTGTTGAGCGGCATTGTTGTCGCCGAGAGCCGCCATAATAGCATTTTGGGCGTCGGAAATGGCGGCGTTGCGGTTTTCAATTTCCGCGTCGATTTTTCCTTGCAAAATATTATCGCCGTCAATTCTTGCTTGAGTTTCAGCCGTCAAAATATCTTGCAAATTTGTATCTGCATTTTTGCGGTTATTAATTTCCGCGTCAATTTTACCTTGCAAAGTGTTATTTGCGTCTTCAAGGTTATTAAATCCCGCGTCGATATAATTTTTTAAATTTGTAACTGCATTAGTGCGGTTTTCAGTTTCCGCGTCGATTTTATTTTCAAGGCGGTTAAATTCTGCGGCGTATTCTGCGGCAGTTTCAACCTCTTTTTTTTGCGTCTCCGTGAGAGGAATTTTAATAATTTGGCTCATAGTTACCTCCTTGTTTTAGATTTTAGAACTAGAACCTAAAAACTATTTGTACCAGAAATAACTGGCAATTAAATTGCCGACGATTGCACCCGCAAAAACCGTAAATAAATTCACAAAGTCTATATCCATTTTTATTTTTCTCCTTCGGTGTTTCAGATTGTCAGTTTTTCAGATTGTCAGATTGTCAGTATTTACTAACCACTAACTACTGACCACTGACCATCTAAC
>CAJOGS010000242.1 GCA_905234045.1 uncultured Selenomonadaceae bacterium
TTGAGAGTCTGTTAAATCTGTCGGATATCTTTTTCGTTTTAAATAATCATGTTTCATAGTTTCAGTCTACCATTTTTTCTCTGTGAAAACAACTTCTAAGATTTTTGATTTTTCGCTTGAAATATCTAACTTTAATTTTTCTTTCAGCCACGCTTTAACAGTATTAAAAATTTTAAAAGAGTCTTCGTATCTTACAAAATAAATTTTATTTTCCGGCGGATTCTGATTTGTCATTTTGCATTGCAAATTTATCCGCCAATCAAGTTCATTGAGTACAATATTACTCAACAACGGCGAAAGAATACCGCCTTGAATTAATCCAACTTTTTTAGTGCCTTCGCCTTCAACATTGACTTTGAGCATTTTTGAAATAATCGCCAAAAGTTTTTTGTCGCAAATACCGAGACTGTAAATCTGTTTGACCAATACCTCATGATCAACATTATCAAAAAAATAATAACGCCCCGTGTTCTAACATAAAAAATTTCAAACAAAAAAACCGCTTTTTTAGCGGTTAATTTTTTTTACAGACTCCTTGCGGAGATACCATTTCTAAACCCTACCCTTTACAAACGGCGTAGCAATGCGGGGTAAAATAGCAGTTTGCGGCGCGGATTTTCTTCCGCCGTCTTTTTTAGTATAATTCAAAATTCGACTTTTTACAAGAAAAATTTTTAATACGCCCTGAATCTGACAAATCGAAATACAGAAAATTTTTTTGGTTAAACCGTCTGAATCCGTAATTTCTGAAACAATTCTTTCACTGGTTGCCGCCATTACAGGAATTTCTATTTTTTTCAACTCTTCGACCATTGACACAGTGTAGCTAAATTCGCCATGACAAAGTACAACAGTTGGCGAGAGTTTTAAAATTTCCTGCAGATTTTCCAAAGCTAATTGCTTAACTTCTTCTGTAGTGAAATTTGGCGGTACTTCAGGAAAAGGTAAATCAATTATTTTGCCGTACGATTCAGCCGCCGCAATTTGTTCGGCACTCCAGTTAATTGAGGCGTGATTTGTATGATTTATAAAAATTTTTTCTTGCAATTTCGTTGATACCGCCTTTCTTTTTGAATTTTACAGAATCAAAAATCTGTTGTCAATTTCTGAAAATTTTTTTATACTGGTAAAAATTTTTCTCCGTCAGGAGTCTGAAAAGAGGTCATCAAAATGCCGGTTGTAATGGAATTTATTTTAGAGTTGCCGAAAAATGAAAAAATTCATCAAGCAATGGGTTCAATACTTCAAGGCGCGTTAATGGAAATTATCGGCAGTGAATCAGCTAAAAAGTTGCACGATGAAGGCTTGAGACCTTACAGCCAATACATTTACTTTGATAAGAATAAAAATGTACCGATATGGCGCGTTAATGTTTTAAATGAGTGGGCTTGTGAAAAAATTTTAATTCCATTGATGCAACAAAGACAAATTTTTTTGAGACACAAAAATTATAGCGTGAATTTGCTGAAATATAACATAGTGTCAGAAGAATCCTATGAAGATATGGCTGAACGTTTTATGAGTAACAACGCGCCAATGTCAAAAGGCGTTGCATTGGATTTTGTCACTACTGCAAGTTTTCGCCGTGACGGTCGCAATGTAATTTTTCCTGAAATTTATTTGATTCTTCAAAGTTTATTGAATCGGTGGAACAGTTTTTCTAATTCCTTTGTAATAGACGGCGAAAATTTACCGCACATTTTGGCTAATTTTTTTATAATTAAGGAATATAATTTTTACAGTCAACTTTTTTTATTGGAGCATCAAAAAATTGAGGGTTTCTGCGGTAGAATGAGCGCGAATTTCAAAGGAGACAATACTACAAACAGATTGTTGGGACTGCTTTTAGAATATGGAAATTATACAGGCGTTGGGATTAAAACGGCGTTAGGAATGGGCGCGGTTAAGGCAAAATTGAAATTTAAGGATTAGGCTCTAGCTATTCGCATTTTATGCAAAAATATTTTGGAAATTTGTCATTGAAGTTACACAAAAAATTTACACTCCCAAGATCGCTCCCTTCGCCTAAATATGAATTTAAATTCTTTATATTACAAGTATGGCAAACTTTTTATTTAAAATTTTAAATTGTAAGTTACGGAAAATTTGTTTATGTTTGAGTTCGTCTTTATCAAGTTCGCTCATCATTTCCCAATTCTTTTCCATTTCTAAATTTTTTCCGGAGAAACGAGCAACGAGTTGCGCGACTTGTGGTTCTTTTAAAATAGCCTCAGCAATTAACGCGGCTGTCTTATCGCTGTATCTCGGTGCTAAAAACTTGTAAAAAGTAGTTCGGCGTTCCATTTTCAGTTGTATTGCGCCTTTTTATGCTTAAGACTTTCAGAAATTCCTTGAAGTTATTTATTTATATCTTCAAATTTTTCTACAAACTTATAATTTTTGTGAAAAATATAGGTGGCAATAAATTGAATTTTTCGCACGGATTCTGATTTATTACAAAGTTCTTCTAATTCTGATTTTTTATTTTTGAGAGAAAATTTGAACTCGTCAAGGCGTTTTTTCTCAAGATATAAACGCAGTTTTTCTTTCTTTAGGGAATTGTTTACAGCTTTTTCCGCCGCGCAAAAGAAATTGATTTGTGGGATAGAATTTTACAACATTTAGTTGAGGTGATGTGAAGGAGAGCCGGAAATAATCAGCGGTTTATGTTTCATACTTTCATCGGCTAGCATTAACGCTACTGCTATTGTTGTTAGTGACGCTTTTTCTGTCACTTTATTCTATGCGTTATATTTCTGATTCCGCCAAAATTATCAATTTTGTAGAGTAGGAAATTGAAATCTTTACAAGCATTTTTGATTTCAGCGGAAGAAATAAAATTACTGACAAATTTTTTTTTTGCTTCCCATTCTTTTTCTTTAGCAAAATTGTCTTCGTGGCGAATATAATCGACGTGTTTAACAGGTGAAATTCTAGTGCCGTTCGGTTTTTTATCCGATTTTAGAAGGTGTTTTCACAAGCGTTTTAGTAAGGTATGAAAATGAGAAATTATAATAAAGGCTTCTGAAATGACAGTTTTAATTTCAAAATCTTTA
>CAJOGS010000243.1 GCA_905234045.1 uncultured Selenomonadaceae bacterium
ACTGAACCTCCCACGACTAAAGTCGCGGGGTTCTCGGGACTAGTGAGCCATTGCCCACTTCATTACCGAGCTATCCCCGTAGTTCCTACGGTTCTTATATATGTTGCTCAATTTTCGCTTATTATCCTTAAGCCTTCATTCAGGATATTTTGCGCGGCGTTTAAATCTCTGTCGTGATGAGTACCGCAATTTGGGCAAGTCCATTCACGCACAGATAAATCTTTAGTTATTGGAAACTTACTTCCGCAATTTGAACAAATTTGACTGCTTGCAAAGAATTTATCTACCTTGACAAGTTGCCGCCCGTACCATTGCGCTTTATATTCCAACAACCGTACAAAATCCGACCAGGATACATCAGATATCGCTTGCGCCAATTTGTGATTCTGTACCAAATTCTTTACCTGCAAATCTTCCAAACAAATAACGCCGTAAATTTTTATCAGCGCAGTTGACAATTTATTTAGAAAATCCCGACGCTGATTTGTTATACGTTCATATAAACGTGCTACTTTGATTCGGTTGATATTCCAATTTGAACCGCTCCTTGTTTTTCGTGACAGTTCCTTTTGGAGTTTTGCCAATTTCTGTAGCGAACGTTTTAAATATTTTGGATTGGGATATTTTTCGCCGTCCGACGTTATTGCAAAGTCTTTCAAGCCTAAATCTATTCCAACTGATTTAACTGTTTGCTTAAGTTTTGGAATTTCAACGTCTGTACAGCATAACGAAACAAAATATTTACCGCTTGGAGTTTGTGAAATGGTAGCGTTTAAGATTCTGCCTTGCGGTCTTTGGCGGTCTCTAAATTTCACTTTTCCCAATTTAGGCAATTTTATTCTGTTTCCAACTATCGCTATGTTGCCGCCCGTAAAATTAGTGCGGTAACTTTGACGACGATTCTTTTTAGACTTAAATTTTGGAAAGCCTTTGCCCTTGAAAAAGTTTTTGTACGCCGCGTCTAAATCTTTTAACGCATTTTGCAATGCGCATTTATCCGGCTCTTTCAAGTATGGCAATTCAACTTTTAATGCTGTCAATTCTTTTGAACATTCGCCATAAATTAAAGTCTTTTTGTTTTCTTCGTATACTTTAATTCGTCTGTCCAAAAAGTAATTATAGACTTTCCGAACACAGCCAAAAGTTTTTTGCAATAACTGTATCTGTGTTTTGTTTGGATATATCCTGAATTTGTACGCTATTTCCATTTTAATCACTTACTTTTCTTTTTGGCTATGTATATATTGTTTTATTTGCTTTTCGGTATTTTCTGAAACCGTAGCGATAAAATAACTCGGATTCCAAAGGTGTCCGCACCATAATTTTTTCTTTAAAACTTCTCCGTGCTTTTTCATCAGCAACCTTGCCGATACGCCCTTTAAAGCTTTTAAAATGTTTGGGATATAATGTTGCGGAGAACAACTTATAAGCAAATGCACGTGGTCTTTGTCTGTGTTAAATTCCAGCACCTTAAATCCGTTATCCTCAGCTATTTTAAAAATTATTTCTTTCAAGCTAGCTTCGATAGTTTCGTCTATAACTTTGTGTCGATATTTGACACACCATACCACGTGATATTCCAACGAATATACATAACCGCGCCCATATGATACTTCCATAATTTTCACCCTATAGAATTATAACATATGTCACAAAAAAGCAATGATTTTAACTAGTGTACTCAATATTTATTTTTCAACATATATAAAAACATAGGAATTTTTTTTGGGAGGTCTCGTTCACGCAGATTCGCTACTTTCTGCGCGGTTCTCTTATGAACTCCTGTAACTTTCGCTACAGCACAGACTATATCTTTTCCTTCAGCTTTACCCGTTAAGGTCTGTCCATTTCGGCAAGCTTTTGCCTACTTCCCTCAAGAGGAATAGTCGTTGAGCCTTCTCCTATTCGGAGCTTGGTTGCTGATTGCCCATTTCTTAGCGTTTAGGTTTTAACCTTGCGCCATCTGAAAAATTTTTTCTGCTTTCGCTACTCTCACGCTTGCGCTTATTTCATCGCTACGTTGTAGTTTTTTCAGCTTTAAGGATTTCCAGCAGTTAAAACAGTATTGGATAGGTTTTGCCTATCTCTACGTACTTATTTCTAAATACGCTGACTAGCTGTGCGCGCCTTACTCACGACTAAAGTCACGAGTGTGCGGCGCGCCTTTTAATCAAACTCGCCTAACTGTTTAGAGTCAGGAGATTTCATAGAAAAAGTAACGTTGTTTTGAAGATTTCTTTTTCTGGAGTCATATAATGCAACGCTTTTAGAAGTTTCTTTATAATTGCCTGTGCCAACTTTGATTTCTTCAAATTCAAATAATCCTGCGTTTTTTGCCTCGTTTAAAATATCTTGGTCGGTAATATTATCGTCCAGAGGTTGTACAGATATTTTTTCAAAATCTTCAAAGCCTTGTGAAATGCCAGTTTTTAAAATACTGTCAACGATTTCATCAGCTGTCATTTCTTTAATTTTTCTCGTCGTCAGTATTATTGAACAATAGTCCTTTAAATATAATGTAGTGCCAAAATAATCATCTTTTACTTCAAAAATATTATGTTTTACTGCCATTGGAAAAATACCATCATAAGTTAAATTTTTGTCTTGAGGTTTGATTTTTAACCTTTCAAAAGTAACTTTCTTGGCTTTAAGCCCCATTTTAATAATTTGGTCGGTAGTGATACCTTCAGGAATGATGGGAATATATTCAGTGTTTGTAATTTCTTCGCCGCCGTCAAGTTCAATGGTCATTGAGGTTTTACTTACAATGTCGATAGGGGTTGTTGGTAAATTATTTTTTTATATTGAACGAACTTTTTCTTTGTCTTGTCAAAATTACTAGGGCGTGTTGAATAATTCCAAAATCCACAATTTTTTTTTTAAATCCGCAAAGTGCGGACGGTTTTTAGTGTGGTAGTTCGATAGTTTTGTAGTGTGATAGTTTTTACTACCGCACTATCACACTACCCCACTATCAAACTACTAAACGGCTTCGGAAAAAAGAAAGTACATTTAAATAATTTAATTAAATAAATT
>CAJOGS010000244.1 GCA_905234045.1 uncultured Selenomonadaceae bacterium
TGATGAATGTTTCAACTATCAAACTGAAGTTATCTCCAAAGGAAAATAACGCTTTATATTATTCCGCCGTTAAATAAAAGGTTAAATAAAATATTACAGCCCCCGAGTCCTTTTTACGAAGGTTACTTGGGGGTTGTGTTTTGGTAGTGTGGTAGTGGTATAGTTTTGTAGTTTTGTAGTTTTTACTAGTGCGTGTTGAAAAATTAATTGAAATTGCTAACGAATTAATTTTTGTTCGATGAGAGCGAAAAACTAAGATGCCGCACAGGACGTGCGGCGCGGGCGGTGCGTTTTTTTCGAGGACGAAATAACAGCACCGCAAAAAGCGTCTTTCTTTTTGGTACTTTTTCTTTGACAAGACAAAGAAAAAGTACATTTAAAAATAAAAAAATTTCAGAAACAAAAATTCATCAGTAAAATTTTATTTTTTTCAACACGCCCTAGTCCCTAGTCCTTAGCCCCTAACAACTACACCATCCGCACTTTGCGGATTTTTTTAAATATTTTGCGGATTTTTCAACTCGTCCTAGCCACTACCAAACTATCGAACTACCAAACTATCAAATTATCAAATTATCAAATTATCAAACTATCCCACTACCACACTACACCACTACACCACTACCAACTATGTCAGCGAGACAACCAACGGTATAAAGCTCCGATTAAATTTGCGTCATTGCGGAATTTGCACGGCACTATTTCAACTTGCGTAAAATCAATTTCGCAGGTACTGTAAACTTTTTCAAGATTTTCACGAATAGCATTTATAAAACTTTCCTGCGCGCTGATACCTCCGCCGATAGCAATTTTTTCAACGTCCAACAACATTTGAACATTAAAAATTTGTGTAGCAATCAGGCGCGTGAAATTGTCAAGGCAATTAAGCGCGTCATTTTCTTTTGCGTCAACTGCGCTGAAAAATTCTTCGCCTGTAATTTCGGTTGACAAATTTTTAATCTGCGCGTATTCTGTCAAAAGTGTCGGTACACCGCACAAACGCTGAAAAACTTCACCATTGAGCAAAGAGGAAGAAATTTCACCGGCTGCAAAATGTCTGCCTTTATAAATTTCGTGATTTTTTATAAAAGCACTGCCGACGCCTGTACCGAAAACCATAACAAAACCGTCTGCAACATCGGCAAGACTTCCAATTTTCGTTTCAGCCAACGCCGCGCATTTTGCATCGTTTTCAATCGTAACTTTGACGCCGCAAATTTTTTCCAACTCATCAACAAGGTTGCAATTATCGTTGTAATGCAGGGCACCGCTTGTAATGCAAATACCTTTTTCAGAATCAATAATGCCGGGTAATGAAAATGCAATTCCTTCAACTTCGACAGTTTTATAAATTTTCATCAGCGCGTTTATAAATTCTTCGTGACTTTCAAGCGGCGTCGGAAATTTTCCGCGTTCTAAAATTTCGGCTGATTCATTCATGACGGCGAATTTTATAAACGTTCCGCCCACGTCAAAAACTAAAATCATATTTATATCATTCCTTCGAGGTGTTTTAATGGAAATCGCAAAAGAAAAAAATTTTTATTGGAAACTTTTTAAATCCACATTTATTATCAGCGCGTTTACAGTCGGCGGCGGCTACATAATTATTCCGCTTTTAAAAGCAAAATATGTTGACGAATACCACTGGATCAACGACGAAGAAACTTTAAACATGGTCGCCATTGCACAATCGACGCCGGGTATTATGGCGGTAAATACTGCAATAATGCTCGGTTACAGAATGGCGGGCGTACGCGGCGCACTGACAGGAATGTTTGCAACAATTCTGCCGCCGCTGATTATAATCACAATCGTTGCAACATTTTACGATTTAATCGCACAAAATGAACAGGTTCAACTTGTTTTGAAAGGTATGCAGTGCGGCGCAACTGCTCTGCTTTTAAGCGTGGCGATTGACTTGCTGAAAAAACAATTTGAAAAAAAATTAATTCTGCCAATTATAATAATCATCGGAACTTTTGCGGCAAATGTTTTTTTCAATGCAAATATAATGTTGCTGGTTGCGATTGACGGTATTATAGGTTTCTTCCTTCTGCGCGATAAAAAATACAGCTGATGTAGTTTGGTAGTGGGATAGTGTTGTAGTGGTATAGTAAAAAAGCCTTTTCTTTTGGTAATTTTTTAAAAAAAAGTAAATTTAATAAACGAATTTTAAAAACTGATTTCTTCACAAATATTTTTCAAAAATCTGCAAAGTGTGGACGTTTTTTAGTGTGGTAGTGCGATAGCCAATAGCTAATAGCTAACTGCTACCGCACTATCCAACTACTTTGACGCAACAAAGAAAAAGTACATTTAAAAATAAAAACATTTCAGCAAATAAAATTCATCAGTAAAATTTAATTTTTTCAATACGCCCTAGCTACTAACAACTAACCACTAAATTAACGATTTGTTCAACCGTCGCCGAAATATTTTTTGTCACAATTATCGGCTGCATTGACGTTTCTACCGTTACAGGTTCGCGCAGGATTGAAAATGTTGCATCGAAAACTGAATTTGCTGAAATATTTTTGACGCCGCCGCCTATCGCCACAACTTTTATTTTTGGATTTACGCTTTTTGCAAGTTTCGCAACGCTGAATGGAGCTTTTCCCTGCAAAGTTTGTTCGTCAATTTGCCCTTCGCCCGTTATCAAAATATCTGCGTCTTTTAAATCATCTGCAATTTTCAGCGATTCCAAAACTAAATCCGCGCCGGGTACAAGTTCCGCTTTTAAAAATGTCCGCAATGCAAAACCTAAGCCGCCCGCCGCGCCGTCGCCTTCGACTGATTTATTTTCAATGTTGAATGTTTGGAAGGTAAGGTCTGCAAAATTTTTTATCCAACCTTCCATTTGCTCAACAGTTTTTTCATCTGCGCCCTTTTGCGGAGCATAAACAGCCGTGCAACCGTTTTCACCTGTCAGGGGATTTTTGACATCGCAGGCAACTTTAAATTTGCACTCAAAAATTTCAGGCGGTACTTTTTCAGTTTCAATTTTTCTGACGTGCGCCAAATTGCGCCCAA
>CAJOGS010000245.1 GCA_905234045.1 uncultured Selenomonadaceae bacterium
GTTGCCGGGACAAATATCCGCGCACTTGCCGCAACCTATGCATTTTTTTTCATCAATCACAATCAATTTTGCAACTCCCGCAAAATTATTTTTGTTTCGCCGTCTTTCGTAACCGAATTTACAAAGCAGTTAAATTTTTCGTTGCGTTCGGGAAAATCTAAATTTTGATAAAATCCTGCCCAGCGTGTTTCTTGCCGCGCTTTTAAATGTTCAATCAAAACTTTTGCCACAGTTAAACGCTCGCGCAATTCGTAAATTTTCAATAAATCGTACATTTCCGCCGCGTGAAGTTTTGCAGATAAATTTTCTATTCGCTCCAAATTTTTTTTCGCCAAATTTAATTGCGCGGTGTTGAATCTGTAATTTTGAGTTAATCCGCCCGCGTATTCGTCCATTGTCGTTTGCATCGCAATTTCTAAATCGTCAATGCCGAACGCAGATTTATTTTCAAAAAATTTTTCAAACTCTGCCGCGTCAAAAATTTTTTCCTGCAGTGAAATTTTATCCGTAATTTCAGAAATTTTTTCGGCAACAATTTCAGCCTCTGCAAATGCACCGGTTACATATTTTTGAGGACAACCGCCCGCAACATCGCCCGCCGCAAATAAATTTTTCAGCGTAGTTTGGCGATTTTCATCAACACGATAGCCCGCCGCCGTGTGTCCGCCGATTATATAGGGTTCAGTGCCGCAAATTTCCACATTAAAATTTTTCGGCAACTGATTTGTTTCAATCCATTTCAAACTTTGCGCCGGCGACATATTCAGATAGGCGTTGATTAAATCTTTTTCTTGTTCGTCAGTAATTCCGACGGTTTTTAAATAGCAGGGCGCGCGCCCCGCCAAATTTTCGGCAGTTACTGCGAAAACTCTTTCACTTGTTGTGTTGCCGTAATTTTTTTGAAATAATTCGCCGTGAGAATTAATTTGAGCCGAGCCGACTCCTTGCGCCAAAGTTCCTGTTGGAGCGATTGTATCTTTGCAACGAAGGGCAATAAATCGCATTTCAAAAGTTGTCATTTCCGCGCCGTTTCTGATTCCCATTGCGTAACCCGCGCCGGTGTTGAAAGGCGGGTACCACATTTGATGACGAGAGCCGCCCGCGTGATTCGGTAGATAAATTCCCGACGCGCCGCCCGTCGATATAAGCGTAACTTTTGCCGTGAAATTGTAAAAAATTTTTTCACGAGTGCTGAAACCGTACGCGCCCAAAATTTTTTCGTCTTCGCACAAAAAATTTGCAATGTTGACATGATTAAAAATTTTGACGTTGGAAAAATTTTTCACGGCGGCGGCAAGAATCGTTTTTATATTTTCGCCGTTAATTTTTACGTTGCGCCAGCCGCGTGTGACGTAATTATTTTTTTCGTCCTTAAGAATGACTAAGCCGAGACTTTCAATTTTTTTCGTGACAGAATTTAATCTGTTCGACATCGTTAAAAGTAAATTTTTATCGGCGATACCGTGCGCGTCTTTTATTGCGTAGTCAACATAATCTTTTGGCGTGTGTCCTTCGCCAATGTAAGCATTTAAAGCGTTGACGCCCGCCGCAAGGCAACCGCTCCGCCTTATGTCGGCCTTTTCGGCGATCGCAATTTTTAAATCAGGATTCAATTCACTCAAACGAATTGCCGCAAAAAGTCCTGCCGCGCCGCCGCCGATTATCAAAACATCTGCAGAAATTTTTTCAATCATTACGCTTGCTCCTGCACAAATTTTATAAATTCTTGCGTCGCCTCAAAGTTCGCTACTTTCGCCGTGTACATTTGATTTCCCATTTGCGGCACCATCATTTCCGGCATTCTTTCGCACATTACAATTTTTTCTCCGTATTTCGCCAAAATTTCTTCGTGCGAATTTTTATAACTGTGACAATCCCGCCGACTTGCATACACGCAATAAAAATGTTTGCCGCTGTCTTCCAAAATTCTTTTGTCAGTCGTTATCATATCCGCCCAAATTTTGTAAACGTCCGTTGAATGAGCGAAATTTATCATGTCAGGCGTATAACCGCCCGCAGGGCGCATATTTACTTCAAGACCGACAAAATCTCCGACGTTGCCCAAATTTTTTTTCGCCTGCGTCAATCTGAAAAATTCCAAATGCACGAATCGACTTTTGACGCCAAACGCCTTTGCCGTTCGTCTTCCTGCGTCGCAAAGTTTTTCCGGCGCAAAATCCGTTGTGTAATACGACAAATCAAGTTGTTTTAAAACTATGTCCATAATCGACGGCGGCCAAACTGTCATTGATTCCAAAAGCGGCTCGGAATTTGAATTTAAAATTGCGTCGTATGAACAAATATCGCCTGTTATAAATTCTTCCATGACGTGCGGCACACCGCTATTTTTTTCAAAAAATTTTTTCAAGTCAGTTTCATCAGAAATTTTAAAAGTATCGGTTGCGCCGACGCCGTTGTCAGGCTTGATTATCACGGGATAACCGACTTCTGAAATAAAATTTTTTTTGTAATTTTGTGAAGGCGTGCAGTAGGAACATTTGCAAGCGCGTAATATTTTTTCATCGCAGATTTATTTTTTATTCTTCCGATATTTTCAAATTGTTCGCCTGTCGTAATGTGAAATTCCGTGCGAAGTTTTGCATCTTGTTCAAGCCAAAATTCGTTGTTCGATTCCAGCCAATCAATTTTTCCGTACTTGAAACTGAAAAATGCTACAGCTTTAAAAACTTTTTCATAGTCCTGCAAATTTTCCACAAAATAATATTCTGTCAGCGAATTTTTCAACTCTGTTTGCAGATTTTCAAATGGCGTGTCGCCAATTCCCAAAACGTTTACGCCGTTTTTGTGCAATCTGTCGCAAAAATTCCAATAATGTTTCGGAAATTGCGGCGATATAAAAACAAAGTTCATAAATTACGCCCCCTTCAAAATTTCCGGCAGAAAATACAAAATTTGTTTTTTCCACCAATACCAATCGTGATCAACATCGAATCCCCAAAAATCTGTCCACGCAGAAATATTTTTTTCTGCAAAAATTTCTTTCATTATGGCAGTTGTGCGGCGTCCTTCTTCTTCCCAACGCCCTTGCCCGACGCACAAAATTATTTTTTTCGTATTGTAAATTTCAATGTAACGATGATTCGGCGAAATATTTTTCAGAAAATCCGCCGGCGAATTTTCATAAAGCGTGGAATTTAACCAGCCGTCGAAGAAAAATTTTGCATCATAGACGCCTGAAAGTGATAACATTCCCGCAAAAAGTTCGGGGCGGCGAAAAAAAACTATCGCCGAATGAAAACCGCCCAAACTGCAACCGGCGGCAAGCGTCAATTTCCCTGAAGTATTTTTCCCGCGAATGAACGGCAAAACTTCCTCAATAATGTAGTTGTAGTAACTTTCCTGACGTTCGGCGCGCCAATTTTTATCACCGTAAATGTTCGACCAACTCTCAATATCAACCGTATCAACGCAGAAAAGTTGAATCTTTCCGCCGTCAATAAATTCTTTCAGCGTTTCAATCATTCCGAAATTTTCAAAGTTATCGCTCATTGCGTCTTGCGTCGGAAATACCAACATCGGCAAGCCGCTTTCTCCATAAACTTTTACATTCATATTGCGCCGCAAATTTTTACTGTACCAATAATCATCGCTTGTTTTCATTTTCGTTACCTCCAAAAAATTTAGCCTTCATATAAAAAAAATAAACGAAAAGGCGACTGAGAGCCTTAAATTCAAACGTTTTGAACTTCGATATACATTATTATCAAAAATAAGATTAATCCCGCCTTAAATCGAAGATTTTTCATTTTCAAGAAAATTTTAAATTACAACTGATTCTTGACGTTTTGCGGAATTTTCTACAATTTTTGTTTTGTCTCCGTCAAAGCCGTAAATTTTATGAATGAAGACAAAAGCCGCGTCGCCTTCGTTTATCTGCTTTTTCTCCAATCCTCGAAAACCGCGCAGAATTTGCCCCTTAACTTCAACATCAATCTGAATCGTACTGCCGCGAAAATATGTACCTTTCACAATTCCTTTTTCGGTTGTCAGCGGCATTGGTTGCGGCATTTCATCAATCGACGCCGCAATTTCCAAAAATTCCGGGCGTAAAATTCCGGCGCACGGTGTATGATTTTCAAAGCCTTTAAAAATTGTGTAGTCGGGAACTTGCACACTTTCGCCGATAAATTTTGCAACAAACGGCGTTTTCGGCGATTGATAAATTTCTACCGGAACGCCCGCTTGTTCAATTCGCCCGTGATTCGTAATAATTATTTCGTCGGCAACTTCAACCGCTTCATCTTGATCGTGCGTTACAAAAATTGCGGTTATTCCCAATTTGTGAATTGTATTTTTTAACCAACTGCGTAATTCTTGCCGAACTTTTGCATCAATGGCGGCGAAAGGTTCATCAAGTAAAAGTAATTCGGGATTAGGTGCAAGGGCGCGCGCAAATGCCACACGTTGCCTTTGTCCGCCGGAAAGTTGCAGAGGATAACGCCGCGTAAAATTTTTTAAGCCTATCAATTCCGCCAATTCTTCAACGCGGCTTTTTATTTCCTCGTCAGATTTTTTTTGCACTTTCAAGCCGAACGCTATATTTTCAAAAACCGTCATATGTTTGAAAAGCGCGTAACTTTGAAACAAAAAACCTATTCCGCGTTTACCCGGCGGCAAGTCATTTACTTTTTTGCCGCCAATAAAAATTTCGCCGCTGTCAGGCGTTTCAAGTCCCGCTATCATTCGTAAAATTGTAGTTTTGCCGCTCCCCGAAGGTCCAAGCAAGCCGATTAATTTGCCACGTTCAATGTCAAAACTTACGTTATCCGACGCCTTGAAATTTCCAAAATTTTTGCTGATATTTTTAACTTGAACTTCCAACATTTGCCGCACCTTCTTTCAAATTCGCCGTCTCTGAAATTTCATCAGCCGCCATTTCTTCAACTTCAATTTCTTTTCCGTAATGTTCAACCAAATTTCTCAAAATCAAAATTATTATCGCCAAAAAAACTAAAACCGATGCAACCGCAAATGCCGCCGTGAAATTGTATTCGTTGTACAAAATTTCAATGTGCAAAGGCAAAGTGTTAGTTTTACCGCGAATGTGTCCGCTTACAACACTGACTGCGCCAAATTCGCCCAATGCACGCGCCGAACATAAAATTATCCCGTAACCTAACGCCCATTTGATATTTGGCAAAGTCACACGCCGAAAAATTGTCCATCCGCTTGCGCCCATTGTAGTTGCCGCCTCTTCTTCACTTCGTCCCTGACTTTCCATAACCGGCACAAGTTCCCGCGTTATGAATGGAAATGTTACAAAAACCGTCGCCAAAATTATTCCCGGTACTGCGAAAACTACCGCCAAATTATTTTCCTGCAATATCGGATAAAGCGGGCTCATTCTGCCGAAAAGCATTATAAAAAATAATCCCGCTACGACCGGCGATATTGCAAACGGCAAATCTATCAAAGATCCCAAAAAAGTTTTGCCGCGAAAATCAAATTNNCGCCGAAGAAATTCCAAAAATCGTATTCAGCGCAACCGCCAAAATCGTTGCCTCAAGCGTCAAATAAAGTGCCTTCATTGCAAATTCATCTGTCAACGCCTTGAAATAAAAATCCACGCCCTTTGCCAACGCTTCCTTAGCTACCAAAAACATCGGCATTATCAGCATCACGAACAAAAACGCCGACGCCAAAAATATTAAAAATCTTTTCAGCCAAATTGGTTCACGCACTGACAGCACCTCCAATTTTTTTCAGTTGCCTTGATTGATAACCGTGAATCACCAAAAGAATCGTCAACGAAAGTACCATCATTACTATTGCTATTGCCGCCGCGCTTTGATAGTCGAATTGCTCCAACTTTGTCATTATCATCAGCGGCGCAATTTCTGTTTCATACGGCATATTTCCGGCGATAAAAACTACAGAGCCATATTCGCCGATTCCACGCGCAAACGCAAGCGCAAATCCCGTTAAAAGCGGCGGTAACAATTCGGGAAAAATTACCTTGCTAAAAATTGTCCAATTTCCCGCGCCAAATAAATTTGCCGCCTCTTCAACTTGCGGATCCAATTCTTTTAAAACCGGCTGAACGCTACGCGCCACAAATGGTATTCCCACAAAAACTAATGCTATTGTTATTCCCAGCGGCGAAAACGCCGATTCAATTCCCACGCTGTAAAAAAATTGTCCGAGTATTCCGTTTTGCGCGTAAAGTGTCGTTAATGCAATTCCCGCAACCGCCGTTGGAAGGGCAAACGGCAAATCTATCAGCGCGTCCATGATTTTTTTTCCGCGAAATTCATAACGAACCAACACCCACGCAATTATTAAACCGAAAACCGCGTTTATAATTCCTGCCGCCAATGCACAGAAAAAACTGACGCCATACGCATGAACATTGCGCCAATCTGTTACCGCCGCCCAAAATTTTTCTATTCCCATTCCACTTGCAAAAAGTACGAACGCCGCCAGCGGTATGAATAAAAATAAACTTACGAAAGTTAAAGTTATTCCCAGCGTTAAATGTCGTCCGGGTATAACGTCATTTTTTCCAAACATTTTTTATCTCTCCAACTTCAAATATGCTCGTAAAGCCGCCTAAAATGCGATTTTAGAGGAAACTAAGGCGTTTTATTTAGGGACTGTTGGTAAACGTTTTTTTTGAACAATTTTTTAATTTAACGAACTTTTTCTTTGCTGCTCCTGCGCGGCAACTTAGTTCTTCGTGCTTAGTCTGCAAATTTATTTCCCTAGCCACTAATCCCTAGTCTCTAGCCCCTATTTCTTGTAAATTTGGTCGAAAGTTCCGCCGTCGGCAAAATGTTCGTCGTGCGCCTTTACCCAGCCGCCAAATTTTTCATCAATCGTGAAAAGATTCAACGGTTTAAAAGTATCCGCGTATTTTGCCAAAATTGCTTGATTGCGCGGACGATAGAAATTTTTCGCCGCTATTTCTTGTCCTTCATCAGAATACAAATATTTCAAATACTCGGTTGCAAGTTCGCGCGTCTTTTTTCTGTCAACGACTTTATCTACAACCGCAACGCTCGGTTCTGCCAAAATTGACAAACTCGGCGTAACAATTTCATAATCGTTTGGCGCGTCCTTCATTGAGAGTAACGCCTCATTTTCCCACGCTATTAAAACGTCGCCCTGTCCGCGCTGAACAAATGAAGTTGTCGCACCTCTTGCGCCGCTGTCCAAAACTACAACATTCATGTAAAGTTTTTTCACAAATTCTTTGACTTGATTTTCATCGCCGTTAAATTTTTGGCGGGCAAATTCCCACGCGGCAAGATAATTCCATTGTGCGCCGCCTGACGTTTTCGGATTCGGCGTAATTACTTCCACGCCGTCGCGGGTTAAATCGTCCCAATCTTTAATATTTTTGGGATTGCCTTTTCTGACCAGAAAAACTATCGTCGAAGTATACGGCGAAGAATTTAATTCCAATTCTTTTTCCCAACCATTTTCAATCAAACCGGCTTTTTCAATTTCCATAACGTCATACGCCAACGCCAATGTTACAACGTCCGCTTCCAAGCCTTCTATAACTGCGCGGGCTTGCTTGCCGCTCCCGCCGTGCGATTGCGTCAAAATTATTTCGCCCTTATTCAAATTTTTTGTCCAGTATTCAGAAAATTTTTCGTTGTAATTTGCGTAAAGTTCCCGCGTCGGGTCGTACGATACATTTAACAATTCAAGTTTCGTATTTAAAACTGCTGAATCTCCTCCGCAACCTGCCATTATTCCCGTTGTAAAAATAATTCCTGCCGCCATTACCGACTTTGCCAATTTTGAAAACTTAAACATTTAAAATTCCTCCTTAAAATGCTGAAAAGCCTGCAAACTCCAAAAGAGTCTACAGGCTTTCGCTATCGAATTACCATTAATTTTCTATGTTTAATTGTATCCTGTGTATTTTACAAAATTTTTTTTCAAAATGCAACAGTTAAAAATTTTTTTATTAATGTAACCTGTTGTGAGGGTAGAAAATAGAGGAAAGAAACTTCAAACAAAAAATGCTATCCTGTAAGTTTAAAAGACAAACGGGAGGAATAAATGATGTTGA
>CAJOGS010000246.1 GCA_905234045.1 uncultured Selenomonadaceae bacterium
TTTTTCTTTGTCTTGTCAAAGAGCAAACGCTCCTACTCGTCGCCTTTGCAAGTACAGCAAATGCTCGTACTCCTCGCATTTGCAAGAAAGACGCTTTTTCGTTCTCATCGAACAAAATTTTATTCGTGAATCAGCATTTTCAATCAATTATTCAACACGACCTAAGAAAAGTAAATTTCAAGGTAAAAAAATTTTTCAACAGACACTAAAAAAGCCACTCTTTTTCAGAGTGGCTTTTGGTAAATTTTATTTTGAAAGCAATTCCATAAAAGTTTCTTTTGTAACTACAAACGGATCTAAATTAATATCAAAATTGGATTTATCGACGTTTTCAAAAATTGCGTCGGCTTTTTCCAAAATTTCATTCAAACTTAAACGACTTTCAAAACTTGTACTCATTGCAGAATTAAATTTAATCGTCATTGGAGCATTAGGCGCGGCAATTTGATTTCCCATATTACGCGAACAGAAGTAAAATTTTTTATTGCCGTCTTTATCTGATTTAATAAAACCTAAAAACATTCCGCTTGAATCAATTTGGAACGGCATACAAAAAGCATTTTCATAAGAATTTATTAAATATTTTCTGTCAATGGTTTCTTGATCGACATTCGCCAAAACAAGTTTAAAAGGCACAGAATTATTTTTGCCTTTTTGATAGAGACTTAGCAGTTTATGATTATAATGTTTGAGATTGAGCATTAAAATTTTGTCGGTAAGCAATTCGCCGATAAAAAATGCTTCAGTTGCGCCGCTGTCAGAAACGGGCGCGTCTGTCATATCGCCTGAAAAAATTACTCTGCTTTCTTTGGTATTGATAGTATTTTCATTGGTTGAATCGTTGCTCCAAGTAATATCAATTCCACTGCCGTTTAAATGCAAATCTAAATCAATGCGGATTTCATCTGCAACTTCGACAAGATTGAACCAGTGAACGCCGACAGCGCAAGATTTACTTTTGAAAGTGTAGCAAGAACCGTAAGGAATATTTCCAATAAATTTTTTTTCGTTGACAGGCATAGCGTAATTGAAATTTTCGGGAATGTAAATTTTTTTGCCTTCTACCTTCGGTTTAATATCCTCGACAATCGAATCAATAATCGTTTGAAGAATTATTTCAGAATCCTCATGCAATTTGCCGGAATAATCTGCAACAAAATTTTTACCGTTACGAATTTCATAAATAATATTTTTCGGCGCGGCTTTACGATAAAGTAAAGCGTTCGCCAATGAAATTTTCTTTTCAATTTTTACTTTTGACAATTCGGTTTTAAGTTGTCTTAAATTAATATTTTCTTCATAAGTTAAATTTTCCAACGGTTGAAATTTAGCAGGTTTATGATAACGAGCTGCAAGTTTGCGAATTTTATTTATTGTAGTTTTAAGATAGTCTGAATGTGGCTTAAATGCAAGCCAGAGCGGTTTAAATCTATGAAAAACGCTTGCCAATTTGGCAATGCCGTTTTCTTGAATATATTCCATAAAATAATCGTCAAATCTGAAATTGGAATTTTTAATATTTTCGATAGTCTCGTTATTTTTTATCAGTAAAGTTGAACCTGTACCGCGATAAATCATATAGCGCAGGAATTGCGCGGGATTTTTCGGCAAAACTTTCATCATATCGCAAAGGCGAAGTAAAAGTTTCTGATTAGGCACGTCGTCAACGTCAAATTCAATATCAAGGTAATTCATAACCTCAATAAGGTCGTTTATAATTTCGTCGGAAAGTTCGTTGCTGTTTTCAATCATTTCAATGGCAAGGTCTTCAATTTCGTCTTTATCAATAGTTCCGATTATAGAAATTTTTACAGTTTGAACATGTTCCGGCAACGAAAGATCTTTATTTGGAATTACAAGATTATTTCTTTCAAAATTTTCAAGTTCAGTCATTCCATAACCGGAAAGGTATTGCAAAATTCTGTTAGCTAAAATTTGTTGCGGCGTAACGCCATCAACCATTTTAAATGATTCATAAGACTCTAAATCAAATTCAAAAATATCATGCCCGAAATTTTCTTTGAGGAAAGATAAAATTTTTTCATCGGCAACATAGGGACAAGAACGAAAAGTTTTTCCAAGTATAAAAAAACCGTTCGCAAGGTTTTTCATGTTGTTTAATGTGTAGTCTAAATGTCTTGTAATTTCAAGATCAGGTACAGCTTTAAATAAGTTCAGAGACGCTTGAATAAATTTAAAAACGTCATGCCTTGATTTCATCGAAAAACCTCCTTATAAAGCAAACAAGGCGGTCAACAACCGCCCTGTTTAATCGGCGGGAAGTAATTTAAAAAGGGGTTCTCACCAAAATACAGGAACTTCCTTTGCCGAAAATCAATATTTTATAAATTTATTTTCTAACATATTAACTGAAAAAAGTTTAGCATATCAAAAATTTATTGTCAAATATTTTTGAAAATTTTTAATCAGTTGCGTTTTTAAAAATTAACATCATTGAAAATTTTTTATTAGGGCGTGTTGGTAAACGCTTAATTTTTAAATATTTTTTTTCTAATTTAACGTACTTTTTCTTTGTCTTGTCAAAGAAAAAGGTACAGCAAATGCTCGTACTCCTCGCCTTTGCAAGAAAGACGCTTTTTGCGGTGCTGTTTTTTCGTCCGCGAAAAAAACGCACCGCCCGAGCCGCGCGTCCTGCGCGGCATCTTAGTTCTTCGTTCTCATCGAACAAAAATTATTTCGTCAGCAATTTCAATCAATTTTTACTGATGAATTTTTGTTACTTAAATGTTTTTAAATGTACTTTCTTTTTTCCGAAGCAAAAAAGAAAAAGTGCTTTTAGGAATCCGCAAAGCTGCTACAAGTAAATCCCTAGTCCCTAGTCCTTAACCCCTAGCCCCTATACTGCCGCACTTTGCGGATTTTGGAAAAATATTTTTTATTCAACACGCACTAGGGGCTGTTGGTAAATTAAGAAGGTGTTTTCACAAGCGTTTTAGTAAGGTATGAAAATGAGAAATTATAATAAAGGCTTCTGAAATGACAGTTTTAATTTCAAAATCTTTA
>CAJOGS010000247.1 GCA_905234045.1 uncultured Selenomonadaceae bacterium
GTACCAAAAAGAAAGACGCTTTTAGCGGTGCTGTTTTTTCGTCCTCGAAAAAAACGCACCGCCCTGCAAATGCGAGGAGTACGAGCATTTGCTCGCGCGTCCTGCGCGGCATCTTAGTTTTTCGCTATCATCTCTAACAAAAAATAATTCGTCAGCATTTTCAATCATTTTTTCAACAAGACCTAAAGACACTAAAAAAATTTAAAACAGATTTATTCAAAAAGCACCTGTTATATTAAATATACTGACAAAAATAAACGCACTAAAAATTGAAATGCTGACAAAAATATCAAATACTTTAACTTTTCCATAAACTATTTTATCGCCGCAAATTGGGGCGTTTTTACGCAAATACGAGCCTGTTTGAGGCTTATATAAAATTTTATTGCAACAAATAAAAAAATCCGCCGAAGCGGTAAGATAACAAATTTTTTTAACGATTACAAAAAATTTCGACTCTCTAAAACATTCGCTTTTTGTAGAAAATGAACGCGGCAAAACTTGCCGCAATTACCGCAATGCAGATAACGATAATAAAACCGTAAGAATTTTCACCAAGCGGCATTGGAACATTCATACCGAAAAAACTTGCAATAACTGTCGGTACGGCGATTATAATCGTAACTGCCGCCAAAAATTTCATCACCATATTTTGATTATTTGAAATTATCGAAGAAAAAATATCCGCCATTTGTGAAAGAATTTGGCTGTACATTTCAACCATTTCCCGCGCCTGTTTGTTTTCAATTATGACGTCTTCCAAAAGTTCTTCATCTTCTTCGTAAATATCCAAAACGCCCGCAAGTGTGCGATTTGTACGCAGACGCATAATTTTTTCAAAAACGGCGTCATTTGAACGAAGAGCCGCGCTGAAGTAGGTTAAACCCTTTCGCAGTTCCATAAGCCGCAAAATATCGCTGTTACGCATTGAAAGGCGCAACTGGTCTTCAATTTCTTCAGAGAGTTTATTAATTTGTCTCAGATAACGCAAATAAAATGTTGCCGAACGGTACAAAATTTCAAAAAGAAATTGCGTTTTTTTGTAAGTGTGAAAAAGGCGCGCCGTGCGTTCGTTGAAACTGGCAATAACGGGCGTTTCTTCAAGGCAAACGGTAATAATATAATTTTTCGTCAAAATCACGGAAAGCGGCAAAGTATCATAACTTTCTTCATCGTAGACGACCGGCACATTTGTTAAAATCATTATAGAATCGTCTTCAACGTCGATATGTGAGCGTTCTTCGTCGTCGAGTGCGGAGCGTAGAAAATCCGGCTCCACGTGTGTAACTGCGCTGACTTCTTTTAATTCGTATGGCGTAGGGTCTACAATATTTATCCAAGCGCCTTTTTCCAAAGTTTTCAGCGTCAAAGATTCGAGGTGTCCGGATTCTTGCGATTTATAAATTTCCAGCATTTTCTTAGCTCCTTTCGGTCGATTTTAGAGTAATTAACTACTCCACTACCCCACTATCAAACTATCAAACTACATTGCCTTTGAAAAGCCACGTTTGCACTTGATTAATTTTCACGTTGATAATATCGCCGACTTTTTCCGTGCCGTGTTCAAACAGTACCAATTTATTTTGGCGCGTCCTGCCGGTAAAAATATTTTTGTCAGTCTTGCTTGCGCCTTCAACCAAAACTTCAACAATTTTGCCGTCGTAGGGCAGATTTTTTTCAAGGCTGATTTTATTTTGCAATTTCATCAATTCATCAAGGCGAGAATGTTTTAATTTTTCGTCAACCTGATTTTCAAAAGTTGCGGCGGGCGTCCCCGTGCGTTTTGAATAAATGAAAGTGAACGCCATATCAAATTGAACTTCTTCCAAAAATTTCAGTGTCTCTTGGAAAGTTTCATCAGTTTCGCCGGGAAATCCGACAATTAAATCAGTCGTCAAGCTGATATTTGGAATTGCGGCACGAATTTTTTTGACAAGTTCCAAATATTTTTCGACGGTGTAAACGCGGTTCATTTTCTGCAAAATTTGGTTACTGCCGTATTGAACGGGCAAATGAATATGTTCACAGATATTTTTGCCGTTCGCCATTGCGGAAATTAAATCATCAGATAAATCTTTCGGGTGACTCGTCATAAATCTAAGCCGCTTTAAACAGTCGATTTTATCAACTTCGCGCAGGAGTTGCGGAAAAGTTTTGCCGCCGCCATTGTACGAATTGACATTTTGCCCCAACAGCGTAATTTCTTTAAAGCCGTCGTTTACAGTCTCGGTAACTTCAGAAATAATTTCTTCCGGCAGTCTGGAGCGTTCCCGCCCGCGCACGTGCGGCACAATGCAATATGTGCAGAAATTGTTACAGCCGTACATAATCGGCACGAATGCAGAAACTGAACCGGCACGAATAGGCAAAATATTTTCATCGTCAATCATACCGCTGACATTTGAAATGTCTACAACCTGCCGCCTTTTCGATTCAAAATTTTCAACGATTTTTGCAAGTTCGCCGCGTCTGCCCGTACCCAAAACAAAATCTATGTGCGGCGCGTGTTTTATTAAATTTTCGCCGTCCTTCTGTGCAAGGCAACCGACCACGCCGACTATCAGCGCGGGATTCTGTCGCTTGTACTTTTTTATTTCGCCGATTTTACCATAGATTTTTTCTTCAGCAGTTCCACGAACGCAACAGGTATTGAACAAAATCAAATTCGCAGTTTCAATATCATCTGTCAAAGTATAGCCAATTTTTTGAAGTTGCCCCGCCATTCTTTCAGACTCGGCAACATTCATCTGGCAACCGTAAGTTATAATTTTTAATTTCTTCATAGCAATTTATTTTAACATTGCAAATTTAATTATTCAATCTAAAAATAAGAAAACGCCGTGAAAAATTTATTTTTTCAATACGCCTTGAATACTGATGAAATATTTATGTCAAAAAATTTTATGGCGTGTTGGTAAACTAGGGCGTGTTGGCAAAGCCTAAATTTGAATCATTACGGCAGCGAGAATAATGAAATTCAGAAAACAATTTGACAATTTGTCGTAACGTGTGGCAACG
>CAJOGS010000248.1 GCA_905234045.1 uncultured Selenomonadaceae bacterium
CGTTGCCACACGTTACGACAAATTGTCAAATTGTTTTCTGAATTTCATTATTCTCGCTGCCGTAATGATTCAAATTTAGGCTTTGCCAACACGCCCTAAGAAAAATTACATTTCAATATATGAAAATTTAATCGCCCGCATTAGCGGGATTTTTTTATGTACATTTTTTATAAAACTGTTATAATATTCAAAAATATTCAAAAAGGGGAGAACTTTAGTGAGCGAAACCCAACAACTTTTTAAAATGGCAGATTTACGCGGCAGGTTGTCAGAACGTAAATACAAAATGACACCTCAACGCAAAGAAATTCTGCAAATTTTTATCGACAGCGACGAAGATAAACATTTAAGCGCGGAGGAAGTTTACGACCTTTTGAAACAAAAAGATTTTGATTTTGGACTTGCGACGGTTTATCGCAATGTTGAACTTTTAAACAATCTCGGCATTCTCAATAAAATTGAATTTGGCGACGGACGTACACGCTACGAACTTAGCGCATCGGATCCTCAACTTCATCAGCATCATCATTTAATTTGCTTGAACTGCAAAAAAATTATCGAATTTGAGGAAGACCTTTTGGAAAATTTGGAATGTAAAATTGAAAAAAAATCCGGCTTTAAAATTTTAAATCACGAAGTAAAATTTTTCGGCTATTGTGCAGATTGCAAAAATAAGGTGAAGAAATGAAAATTAAAAATTTTAAAATCAACAGTGAAGACCAAGTTATTTTAAAAATTACCGGCGAAGTCTTGCGCGCTTTTCATATTGAATTGGCAAAAGATTATGAACAGGTTGACTACAAAAAATTTGAAATTACCAACGAATTAAAAGACAATATCGTAAAAACCAAACTCGTTATTTCAAACAAAAACGGCGAAAAGGCTTTTTTGGCGGCAGACAATATTAATCTTGAAGAAAAACGCAACGCGGAAATTCATCGCCTTGTTAAAAAAAATTTGTACGAAATTTTAACTGAAAAATTGAAAATGCCCGGCGTACCGTACGGCATTATGCACGGCGTAAGACCTACAAAAATTATTCATCGCTGGTTACGTGAAGGATTTGGAATTACAAAACACGGCGTTATCGACAAAGACAGAATCGCCCGCCGTCTTCGCAATGATTATCTGACAAGTTACGATAAATCCCATTTGCTTACTGAAGTTTCAATCCGCCAAATTCCAATTTTAAATTCCGGCGATGAAAAATCTATTGCCGTATACATTGGGATTCCATTTTGCGTTACACGTTGCCTTTATTGTTCGTTCCCGTCTAATACTTTGCCGAATGAAGAAAAAATCGCCGAATTTATGGCAGTTTTGAACAAAGATATTGACGCGGCGGCTGAAGAAATAAAAAATTACGGCTTTAATGTGCAAAGTATTTATATCGGCGGCGGTACTCCAAGCGCGTTGCCGGAAAATTTCTTTGCAGATATGATGCACAAAGTCACGGAAAATTTTTACAATCCGAACGTTGAAGAATTTACGGTTGAATGTGGACGCCCCGACACAATTTCTTACAGAAAAATTACCGTAATGAAAGACTGCCACGTTACCAGAATCAGCGTTAATCCGCAGTCTATGAAACAGGAAACTTTGGATAAAATCGGGCGTAGGCATACGGTTGAACAAGTTTACACGGCGTTTAAAAAAATTCGTTCGACAAGTAATTTTAAAATTAATATGGATTTAATTTTGGGATTGCCCGGCGAAAATTTGAACGACGTTAAAGACACATTGGAAAAAGTTTTGTCGTTAAGTCCTGACGATATAACTTTACACGCGCTGGCAATTAAACGCGGATCGAAATTGCAAACTCAACTGGTAGACGAAATTAAAACTATAGCAGATTACGAATTGCCGACTGATGAAGAAGTTCGCAAAATGGCGGAAGTTGCCGAAAAAATGTTACGCAATAAAAAATATTTGCCTTATTATTTGTATCGTCAAGGTTATATCAGCGGACAAATTGAAAATATCGGCTATTGTCAACCGGGCTCGGAATGTATTTATAATGTTCAAATTATGGACGAACGCCAAACAGTTATAGGAATTGGCGCGGCGGCTACTACCAAAGTTCCCGACAATGAAAATTTAAATTTGGAAACTTCCTTCAACGCTAAAGATTTAAAAACTTATATGAAGGATATTGATAAATATATTGCCAACCGCTCAAAGGCTCTGGCTGATGTTTATCGTTCTTCAAATGTTGATATCTTGACGAAGGAAGAAATTTTTGAAGGTTTCCTTGAAGATATTGTAAAAACTCAAGATGAAAGAATTGCTGCCGGCGAATTGGTAAAGGCGGACGAAGAAACTTTTGATAATGCTCTCGATGAAATTGGCGGAAATATCGGCGAAGAAATTGAAAAATTTGAAGAAGAAGAAGTTGAACCGGCTGAAATTATTGAGACTGAAGAAGATTTTGAACCTGTCGAAGAAATTCAATCTGTAAATGATTTTGAACCTGAAGAAGAAATTGAAGAACCTGAAACAGTTGAAGAAACTGAAGAAGAAAATGAACCTGCTGAAGAAGTTCAATCAGTAGACGATTTTGAACCTGAAGAAGAAATTGAAGAACCTGAAACAGTTGAAGACACTGACGAAAATTTTGAACCCGTCGAAGAAATTCAATCTGTAGATGATTGTGAGACTGAAGAACAAATTGAAGAATCTGAAACAGTTGAAGAAACTGAAGAAGAAAATGAACCTGCTGAAGAAATTCAATCTGTAGATGATTTTGATACTGAAGAAGAAGTCGAAGAAGAGCCGCGCCACGAAAAAAGATTTAGACCTTTCAGAAGTCGCAGACCTTTTAGAAAACATGAACACGTTGAAGAAGACGAAGACGAAGAAATTGAACCCGTCGAAGAAATTCAATCTGTAAATGATTTTGAACTTGAAGAGGAAAATGAATCTACTGAAGAAATTCAATCTGTAGATGATTTTGATACTGAAGAAGAAGTCGAAGAAGAGCCGCGCCACGAAAAAAGATTTAGACCTTTCAGAAGT
>CAJOGS010000249.1 GCA_905234045.1 uncultured Selenomonadaceae bacterium
ACTTCAACATCGTTTGTGCCTCCTACGTTTTTGTTGTATTTGTAGTTTAGCACATTCGGGTTGAAGTTTCGTTTTATTTTTCAGCTAGCACAACGCGTTAATTATTTTTGTGTAAATGTAGTCATTAACAGCTTGAGTCTGAGAGGGAATGTCCCAGAAATGCCAGCCGAAAATAATGAGTACGACACAAATAATTAAAGTGGCGGCAATGCTGAGGAAAATGTTTAAATTCAGTTTGTCCGAAAAAGAATCGTCATCGTATTCGGTTTTTTGTTGGCAAGCGACAGAAATATTTTGTTGAGTTTTTTCCAATTCGGAAATGTGTTCGTTTAATTCCGCACATTTAGCAAGAATATTTTTTTGAGAAAGTTGAATACTTTCGAGAAGTTTAAGTTATTGTCCGTTAAAATTATTATTGGGAAATTTAAAATTCATAGTAAAACTCCTTAAAAATCATCAATGTTGGTGGCAGTCGGAAAAGAAGGAAGTTCTTGTAAAGGTTCAACGCCGTTACATTGCGTAATCGGTCTAATTTTTTTTTTGGAAGAATCGAAGACGAGACATTGGAGATGAAGGCAGAAACATCGGAAAATATTCTTGTCAGTTTTGTACCAGAGAGAATTTTGACAGTGAGTGCAAGCAACATTTTCTTTGAAAAAGTCCGAGAAATTTAATTTATCTTCAGCACCGGAGCAGACAGAAATTTTATCAAGCTCACTGGAAAAAATAACGGAATGAGAGAGTTCGCAATAACAAATTTTGAGTCGTGAAGATTACGGAGCCAAAAACCGTGAAAACAATCTTTACAACGGCAATTTGGCTTGTCATTTCCGATAACGGGATTAAAAGTTTTCATATATATCACCTAGAAAAACCTTGAACAGGTTGAGATTTTTTAGCAGAAAATTCTACTCGGTAGAAGGGCGATGGAATGTCCGAAAGATTATCAATGTTTGGCAAATCAATTTCATCACGGATTAAATTTTTGTTACGTTGAATGAGTTCGGGAGAATAAAATTTTGTTTGAAGAAAGGCGGCACGTTGGGATTGGGATAGATAATCGGAGTGAACAACGTAGCTTTGATTTTCCTGAATTTGAGATTGCAGATTGTGAATGAAGTCGTCGGAAGTGACTTTATGACACCAAGATTGAGCGTCTTTCTGTAATTTTTCTTTGTCATCGGTGAAAATGATCGCGTCAAGTTTAGCGCGGCTGACGGCAACATAAAATTTATTTCTGTCGAAGTGAGAATTGGAATCGGCGTTGCAGATAATTTTTTGAACGGTTGCGCCTTGAAGTTTGTTGAGAGTCATAGCGTAACCCAAATCAAAGCAGTTGTAGGAATTGGATGAAAAAGAAATAATCTTGCCCGAATCAGTCCGCATTGTAATTTTTCCAAATTCATCAATGTCAAGAATTTTACCGCGAGTGCCGTTACGAACACCGATGCGCTTATCGTTTTTCAAGCAAATAATTCTGTCGCCAACAGAGATTTTAATATCACGTTCCGCAGGAAGTTTGGCATCACCGTTGGAAATGTGAAAAATTTTGCCTTCGGACAGCTTGCCTTGCTGAATCAGTCGTTCACGGATAAGTTCATTGGTCGAAATGCGTTCGGAGTTGGTAAGGGTGGCAACAGCAATTTTATCTTGAGAGTATTTTTTCAAAGCGGAAAAATATTCGTTGATGGAGGCAAGACGACGTTGCAGACGGTCTTCAATTTGTCTGATTTTATCGCCAAGCAGATTGAAAGAATTATCGACGGAACCCAAAACAGATTCTTTGACGACTTGTAGCAATTCGAGATTTTCGCGCTGGCGAGTAATATTCTGAAGAAAACAGGTAGTTGCGCCATGATTTATTAAAAATCTGTGAGCGTCACCGACGTTGATGGGCGGAATTTGGTCGAAGTCACCGATTGCAAGCAACTTCCAGCCTTTGGCGGCACAAAGTTGCATAAGAGCACGGGCGTGAATGTCATCAACCAAGCCAAACTCGTCAACAATTAAAAATCCACCGTTGCTGTCCTTCGATAATCCGCGAAAGTTATGGTCACGCTTAAATTCAAAGTCGGAGATAGTGGGTTTGTGTAAATTCTGTAAAGATTCGTTTTCATATTTTAAAAGGAGTGAGTCGATGGTGTTGCAATTTGAAATTCCGCTATCGTTGGCGAGTTCATCAGCGGCGGAGCCGGAAAAAGCCGCGCCCATTACGGGAATATTGCACTTTTCGCAAATGTCGCGCAGAATTTTGACAAAATAAGTTTTGCCGACACCAGCCAGTCCCTGAGTGGCGACATAAGAATTTTTAGAAGTGAGTGAAGTCAAAACGGCGTTGACTTGCTCTTGGTTCGGCGTGTACTTTTTTTCAGCAACAACTTTGTCGAGAAGTCTGTCTGCAGTTTGCCCGTTGCCTTGACCGAGTTGTAAAAGTTGGAGCAAATCTTGTTCGCATTTCTCGTCTGCTATTGAAACAAAAATTTCATTGCCGTGTTCGTCGGTAGTGCGCCTGATTCGTTTGCTTTGATTGATAAATTTTTTAACGTCGTCGAGTTGAATTTGAGCATTTAAACCAGCGTTCAAAACTTTTTGGATAATATCAGAGCGGGAGAATGAAAAATTTTTTAGTTCGAGTTCGGATAAGACATCGCTGAAAATTTGTTTTTTGATTTTGACATCAGCGGGAGAAATTTTTTCGTGCCGATGAATTTTCACGTCAGAATTTTTGAGAAAATTGGAGGTGTCGGAGAATATTTTATCCAAATCGACTTTGTGATTTTTGGCTTTGCGGGTTTTGAGAGTGGCGAGTTGAGCGGCAGTTGCATTATCCTCGCCCAACTTTTTTTGCTCACGAATAATTTCAGCGGTACGTTGAGAAAAATAGTCTTCAATGTCCCGACTGATGCCTTTGACATGATAAATTCCCTTGTCGGGATTATCAAATTCGAGTTTGATACCTTCGCGTTGCAACTTCGAGGCAAGTTTAGAACGAGCAATGGCTCCGAAAAGTTTTTGCTGTTGCATAAGAAATTTAATGTCGATGGTGAGAATTTTGCCGTCGTTGGTCTGCGTCAAATTGGGAATAAAAATATGAGTGTGGCGGTCAAGTTCGTCGTTGCGATTGACTTCGTGATTGATAGACGCGGCTAAAATATTTTGAGTGTATTCGAGGGACTTTCCGCAGTAACCGCGACGGGTGCGGACAAATTTTTCTTCAATAAGAGAAATCATTTCATCGGCAGTTTCCGCTAAACAGCGATTTACAATTTCTCTGTATTCTGGCGAAACAGCTTGCAAAATAGAGACCGACTTCGGGCAGGAAAAAGTAATATCGACACCCAGAGTCGGTTTTTCTCCGTTTTTTTGAAGTCAATGAATGCGGCAAAATGATTTTTATGAACCGACTTTTGAAATAAATCAAATTTTTTAGAGAGTTTGCCTTGCCAAAAATCATCGTGTTTAGCGTTTCGACTGTAATAATCATCGCGGGTATAATAATTTTCAACTTGCTTGGAATTAGAAATGGGAGTAACGGTACAAATCAAACTAATCGCGCTCCCTGTAAAATTCTTTTCCCGCTTTTTTCATGTCGTCGATAGACAATCCGTTGGCTTGCATAATTTTGACTAAAGCCCCCGTAATGATTCGCAATTCTTTCCTTAGTTCGAGAATTTCTGCATTTAATTTTGGAAAATCTTCGTTGTGAGAAGAATTTTTTTGTTGTCCAAAATTGGACGACGAAAATAATTTATTGCGAATAAATTCAGATAAAGGAACGCCTGAATTTTTAGATTCTTGGCGTAAAATTTGCTCGTGCTGGTCATCGAGTGTAAAACAAATTCTTCCCATAAAATAAAAAAACTCCTTTTCATACTGAAAAAGTAAGCAGTAAAGCGGTTTTAGAAAGATTTTTCATACGGATTCATACTTTTTCATACCGATAAAATCTGCACTTTGAGTGCAGTGGTCTGTAGAAAAATCAGTCCTACTTAAATCTAATTCTCAACTATTTTTTTGAGCCGAGATAATAAAATTATCTTGAAAATCTTGGAGACTATCAACGCCAGTTTGGAGTCTGACCCAAGCCCCAATCTCGCAGTTAAGTTTCTGCTCTTCGCGTTCAAGTTTGTCCTGCAAAGAGTTGATTTGAGATTTTAAATCCTTGATAGAGATTTTGCTTTTACGCATTTAAAAGACCTCCAATAATTTTTTCGGTAGTATATTCTTGTTGAATTTTGTTGTCAATATTTGGTACAATGGAACGAAAAAGCGCACTGAAAAAATTTTTGAAAAGTGGGAGTAAAAAGTGAAGTAAGCAAAATATCGTCGGAGAAATTTACGTCAAATATTTTTCAAAAGTTATACAGCACTTGGGCAACTATCCGATAAAAATTTTGGCGATAAACAAAAATCCGATTGTGAAAATAAAAACGTATTTGTGTCCAGAATGAACACATTTTAAAATTTTTCGAGAGTCTTTTTATCTCTCATATCTCATGGGTACTATAATGTTGTGCTATTTGATAAGAAAATACATCTATAAAGTACACCAAAAAAGATGAGATTATGGTACAATGGCAGGAAAAGGAGGGTAACTCGATATGGAAACTAAAGCCGATTGTCAGGCTGAGATAAAATTCATAGGATTGAGAATAGCGTATTTTCGTAAATTGAGAAATATGACGCAAGCAAAATTAGCTCAAGTAGTACAAGCGGCTCAGATGATAGAGCAGTATCATTGCCCTTGTTGATAAGAATAGCTCAAGCGTTGAAAGTCGAATTATCAATTCTTGTGGATTTAAGTGATTTAGAGCATTCAAAGGAAAGCGAAATAAAGGGCGAATTTGAAGAAATGCGGGTAATGTTTAGAGAAATGAAAGAATTAAACTACGAGCTGGATAAAATGATTCTGGATATGGACAATTCATTTCCTCGTGATGAGCACTAAATTTTTATTTTGTACTTACGCAAGCTAATAAACTCGCTGGGGGCTAACATGAAAAACGTTTTGGACGACCAAAATGCCGCATATGATGCGTTGGCAAAGAAAATTTTATCTGGAAAGGCGATTTTGGCTCAAATTTTAAAATTTTCCGTTAAGGAATTTTCCGATTGTACGTTGGAGGACATCGAGGGAAAATATATCGAAGGCGATCCGACTTTGACCATTAACACAGTACCGCTTGATGATATTCCTTATATCAAGGGACGAAATACAGAGTCGAAGAGTCCGACCGAAGGTTTTGTCACTTTCGATATTATTTTTGATGCAATTTTGCCGACAGACAAAGAAGTTGCAAAATTTATAATCAACGTCGAGCCACAAAAGACTACTCAAAACATTCATTACAAACTGATGAAACGTGCTGTATATTATGCCGCACGTCTTATTTCTTCTCAAAAAGAAAAAGACTTTCATGGCGACTATTATAATAACTTGAAAAAAATTTTTTCTATTTGGGTTTGCATGGACGTGCAAAATTATCGTGCCGATTCAATTCAGGAATATCGACTGACGGAGAAAGTTTTGCACGGAAATTTTCACGATGAAGTAAAAAATTATGATTTGATTACGATAATAATTTTAAATCTGGGAAAAAATCCGACGACGCACAAACTTTTGGATTTGTTGCATCTGATTTTTATGGAATTAAAATCTTCGGAAGAAAAAGCCAAAATTTTACACAACGATTTTAACATCGAACTTTCGACTGATATGCGGGAGGAGTTGGAAAAAATGGGCGGTTTAATGCAACCTTTACTTGATATTGCCGTTGAGCAAACAACTGAACGTGTTACAAAACAAGTTACAGAACAAGTTACCAAAAGAGTGACAGCTGAGGTAGCTACTGAAACTGAAAAAAAATCAAAACTTGAAGCTGTTCGTAATGCTATGGAAAGTTGGGGCTTAACAGCTGAAGATGCCATGAAGGGTCTTAAAATTTCTCCGAAACTTCAAGCTGAATTGAAACCTTTAATTTGATATTAATTTTGTTTCATTCATTTTTTTGAATTGGTAAAAATTTTTTCATTACTTATTGATGAATTGGCTTGAGTCATTTTAATTTTGTGAGGAGATTTTATGACAAAATACGAATTGCTTAATCTACTCGATGACGTGGAAGTTCAAGAAAAAATTTTACGAATCATCAAGGAGCCGGAAATTTTTTCAGAGTCTGTTAAAACACTCGAAGAAATTCCCGCGCCTATCGTCGATGATGAAAAATTTTCTCGGCTCGAACTCGAAAAAAATTCTGCACTTCAACGGGCGGCAACGGCTGAACGTCAACTTAGTGACTTACGTTCCGACAATTTTCAGCTCGAAAATTC
>CAJOGS010000250.1 GCA_905234045.1 uncultured Selenomonadaceae bacterium
TTTGATTTTATCCCACTGTTCATCTGTTAATTCATAGCGTTTCAAAATTTTCACCCCGACGCTATTTTACCATTTTTTCTATTATTCAACACGACCTAGCAATAAAAAGTAAATTTTAATATAAAAATTTAACTACACCACTACAACACTATCACACTATCCAACTATTAAATTTCGACGAAGGAGAAATTTCAATGTATCAACTTAGACTTTCCGGCTCCGGCGGGCAGGGCGTAATTACTGCCGCCATTATTTTTGCCGAAGCCGCTGTTTCTGCAGGTTTTAACGCCGTTCAATCTCAATCTTACGGACCTGAGGCGCGCGGCGGTGCATCTAAAGCCGAAGTTATTATTTCTGAAAATCCAATTTTTCATCCGCACGTTACGACGCCGGATATTTTGTTGTCTTTAACTCAAAAAGCCGCAGATAAATATTACCACGATTTAAATCCAAACGGCATAATGATTATTGATTCTGATTTAGTTCCCAATCCGCCTGAATTCCAAAAGATTATTTCGTTGCCGATAACAAATTTGGCAGTTGAAAAAGTCGGTAAATCGCTTTTTACGAATATTGTTGCACTCGGCGTTTTGGTTAAAGTTTCAAATTTCTTGGATTTTGACGCCGTTAAAAATGCTTTAATTTCACGTGTCCCGCCCGCTACAGTCGAGCAAAATATTGCCGCTCTTAACTTGGGTTTCGGGAGTGTTTAAAGTGTTTAAATTTATTTTCGCACTTGTTTTATTTGTGCAGTTTTGCATTTCCACAGCATTTGCAATGCCGCCGATTATGCCGTTAAACGAAGTGCAAAAAGGTATGAGCGGCGTTGCTTATACAAGTATAGATCCTTCCGGTGCAATTCAAACTTTTAATGTAAAAATCGTCGGAACTCTTCCAAACAGCAAGGCTGTACAACCGTTAATTTTGGCGGAGGCGTCAGGCGATTTAATTAATCGTACCGGCGGCATTCTTCAAGGTATGAGCGGTTCGCCTGTCTATATTAACGGCAAACTTATCGGCGCACTTTCTGCAGGTTTTAAAGAAATGTCGCCGTACTCTTTTTTAATTACGCCTATTGAAAATATGCTGGATATTTGGAAAAATCCCGACAGTTTCAATGTTAATCCTTACGTGCAATTTGAAAAAAACGAAGAAGTTAAAACTGATGACACTGAAGACAATGATGAAGATACTGAGGAATTTTCAGACGAAGAAATAATTTTAACTGATGACGTTGAAACGACAACCGAAAATGACGAAGAAGTTTTAACAGACGATGAAAATAAATTCGGCGGTATTTACAGCGGCTTTAACAGTTCAAGTTTAAAATTTTTGAAAACGTCATTGCCGGAATTTAATTTGAAAGATTATCAAATTGCGGCGGTTGGAAATACTGACACAAATTTAAAATATGATGTCAAGATTTCCGGCGGCAGTCCTGTTGGTGTTGCGGTAGTCTACGGCGATTTTGTACTTGGAGCAACCGGCACTGTAACAGTAACTGACAATAATAAACTATTGGCATTTGGGCATAAATTTTTGCACGGCGGAAACGTAAATTTTTTTATGACAGAGGCTAATGTTGTCGGCGCAGTACCCGGGATAACCGGCGGTGCAAAAATTGCATCTATCGGTTCAATTATCGGGCGAATTAATCAAGACAGAGAAGCCGGAATCGGCGGAGTTATCGGGCAATTTCCATCAGTCGTACCAATAAGCGTTACAGTAAATGACGAAAATTATAACGCACTTATAGCATACAATGAGAGTTTAATACCAAAATTGGGCGCGGCTATAGCCTACAGTGCAATCGGTAAACATTTGGATACTGAAGGCGCAGACGGTACGGCTAAAGTTAGTTTTGAAATTAAAACCAATGCAGTTGACAGCGGGACTTTAAGTCGTGAAAATATGTATTATAATGTTGCAGACGTTGGACAAATTGCGATTGGCGAATTATTGCAAGCGTTGTCTTTGGTCTGTGACAATACAATAACTGAAAGCGATATTTTAGGTATTGATGTCAAGATAAATTTTGATCCTCTGCGTAATACTGCCAGTTTGGTTAAAGCTGAACCGTTAAAAAAATTAGTTAAACCCGGCGAAGAAGTAAAATTGAAAGTTACTTTGCAACCTTACCGCAGAAAAGAATTTGTTATGGAAGTTCCATATAAAATTCCTATTACTGCGAAAGAAGGCGCGTTTATTCTTGATCTTCACGGCGGCGGATTAGTACCTGTAATTCAAGCGCAACAAGCAGGCGTTGTCGTACCTTCAACAAAATCTCCGCAACAAGCCTACAATGATAAGATTAAACAACTTTTGACTGCCAACAAGAATAATGAATTGATTATTAAACCGGCGGCAGTTTTGAAGACTGAGAAAGAATTGAAAGCAGAAATTAACCGTGTCAAAAAACTTTCGGCACGTCTGCAAAAACTCGGTATTAAACCTTCTGCGGCTACTCCGGGAAAAATTTCAACTGACTATATTATTGATAACGTGATTCAGTGTACCGTTAATGTTGACAAGTTATAGATGGTTAGATGGTCAGATGGCTAGATGGTTAGTTACTGACAATCTAACAATCTGACAATCTGACTGACTGACAATCTGACTGACTGGCAATCTGACCATCTGACTATCTGAACACGAAGGAGAAATTTTATTGGAACGATTGGTAATAAAAGGCGGCAACAGATTAAGCGGCAATGTTAAAATTTCCGGCGCAAAAAATGCCGTTTTGCCTGTCATTGCGGCAACTCTGCTTGGACAAGACCAAGAGACTTGTTTGGACGAAGTGCCTAATTTGGACGACGTAAAAACGATTTGCGAAGTTTTAAAAACTTTAGGCGTTAAAGTTCGTCATGAACCGGAAAACAGCAGATTATTTGTTGATGCGTCGAATATTGTTGACGTTACCGCGCCTTATGATTTAGTACGAAAAATGCGCGCGTCATTTCTGATAATGGGACC
>CAJOGS010000251.1 GCA_905234045.1 uncultured Selenomonadaceae bacterium
TGGCGATGTTAATTTTACCTGCGATAGATATATTTGGCGGCAACGCGGTACGGCTGACGCAAGGCGACTATCAGAAACAGAAAACATATTCAGAATTTCCTGAAGAAGTTGCAGTAAAATGGCAGGACGCGGGCGCAAAATTTTTACACGTCGTAGATTTGGACGGCGCAAAACAGGGCGCACCTGCGAATATTTTTGCAATTAAAAGAATTGTTGACAGCATAAATATTCCAATCGAAGTTGGCGGCGGCATTCGCAGAATGAATGACATTGAAAATTTGTTGGATATTGGAGTTGAGCGCGTAATAATCGGCAGTGCGGCAGTTGAAGACCCTGATTTTGTAATAGAGGCGGCGGAAAATTTCGGCGATCAAGTTATAGTTGGAATTGACGCACGCGGCGGAATTGTAGCGGTTCATGGCTGGTGCGATTCCGGCGAAATTCAAGCAACCGAATTGGCGGCGCGTATGGGCGATTACGGCATTTCGACAATAATTTATACAGATATTGCGCGTGACGGCATGATGAAAGGCATAGACGCGGCGCAGGTTGCGAATATTGCCGAACACGCGGGAATTAATGTTATAGCGTCGGGCGGCGTAAGTTCGATTGAGGATATTAAAAATTTGAAAGCCTATGAAAACGCTGGAGTTGTCGGAGCGATAATCGGAAAAGCACTTTTTGAAGGCACGCTTGAACTTGCTGACGCTTTAAAGGCGGCTGAATAATTCAATTTTTACTGATGAAAAATTTTTTTCTTTGCTGAGGATTTTTTTTATTTGGATTAAAATTTTTTGGTGAAAGATTTTCATTGCTGAAATTTTTCTATTGAAGTTTAATTTTCATTGCTATAGCATTTTGAATAAATCTTTGAACTGCAAAACAGCTGCTGATTGACGAACTAACTTTTGCAGACTAAGAGCGAAGAACTAAGAGACCGCGCAGGACGCGCGGCGCAGGTGCATTTTTTTCTTGAACGAAAAAACAGCACCGCAAAAACGCCCTTTCTTTTTGGTACTTTTTCTTTGGGCGAACAAAGAAAAAGTACGTTAAAAATATAAAAACTTTCAACAAAAAATTCGATAAAAGACTTATTCAATAAAACCTAGTTTTAAAAAAATTTCTATACTAAACTTACTTTTCTTTGCTAGCCCTGCAAATGCTCTTTAGTTGCGGCGGCTGTCGTCCTTGACCGCCGTTTCCTATTCTATCTTGCGTTACAAAAAATTTTAACTACTACACTACTACTTTGACAAGACAATTAAAAAGTACATTCAATATTAAAAAACTTTCAACAAAAAATTAAATCTAAAAAAATATCAAAACTCAAAATTAAATATTGGAGCCTCTAAAAATGTTAAGCAAAAGAATAATCCCCTGCCTTGACGTGAAAAGCGGACGGGTAGTAAAAGGCACAAATTTTGTAGGACTGCGCGACGCGGGCGATCCCGTTGAACTTGCAAAAAAATATGACGAAGAACGCGCAGATGAATTAGTTTTTCTCGATATAACGGCGTCACACGAAGGGCGCGGTACAATGGTTGAAGTTGCCAAAAATTGCGCGGCACAAGTTTTTATACCGTTCACAGTTGGCGGCGGTATTCGCACTGTTGACGATATGCGCGTTATGCTGAAAGCCGGCGCGGATAAAATTTCTGTGAACAGTGCGGCAATTAAAAATCCGAAATTAATTTCTGAAGGCGCAAAAAAATTTGGCAGTCAATGCATAGTTTTGGCGGTTGACGCTAAAAGTTGCGGCGAAGACAAATGGGAAGTTTTTATTAACGGCGGACGAACTCCGACCGGATTAGATTGTTTGGAATGGGTAAAAAAAGGCGTCGCAATGGGCGCGGGCGAAATTCTTTTAACAAGTATGGACGCCGACGGCACTAAAGACGGCTATGACATTCCATTAACTCGCGCAGTGTCAGAAGCGGTAAATGTTCCCGTCATAGCGTCAGGCGGCGCGGGCGAATTGGAGCATTTTTTGAAAGTGCTGATTGACGGCAAAGCCGACGCAGTTTTGGCGGCGTCAGTTTTCCATTACGGCAAATATACAATTCGGCAAGTCAAAGAGTATCTGAAAAAACACGGCGTAGAAGTAAGATTTTAAAAAATTTTTTATGTAGGTGATAAATTTGAAAGCAAGTGAATTATACGCGCCGACGCTGAGAGAATCTCCGGCAGAGGCTGAACTTTTGAGCCATAAATTAATGTTCCGCGCAGGCTTAATCAGAAAAGCGGCGGGCGGTATGTATACCTATTTGCCGTTGGCGTGGCGCACAATGAAAAAAATTATGAACATAATCAGGGAAGAAATGGACGCCAAAGGCGGACAAGAATTAATGATGCCGATAACGCAACCTGCGGAAATTTGGCAAGAGTCAGGACGCTGGGCAGTTTACGGCGATGAAATGATGCGCCTTAAAGACAGACACGGCAGAGAATTTTGTCTCGGTCCTACACACGAAGAAATGATTACAACTTTGATTCGCGGCGAAGTTAAATCACATAAACAGTTGCCGCTTTTACTCTACCAAATGCAAAATAAATATCGTGATGAAATTCGCCCGCGTTTCGGTTTAATGCGCAGTCGTGAATTTGTCATGAAAGATTTATATTCGTTCGATAAAAATGTTGACGGTATGAATATTTCATATGAAAAAATGTACGACGCTTACAGCAAAATTTTTTCACGTTGCGGCTTGAAATTCCGCGCAGTCGAAGCAGATAATGGAGCGATTGGCGGCGGACATTCTCACGAATTTACAGTACTTGCACCGAGCGGCGAAAGTTCCATAGCTTATTGCGAAAATTGCGATTACGCGGCAAGCGATGAAAAAGCCGAATTGAAAGTTATTAAAGCCGAAGTTGAAGAAATGAAACCGCTTGAAAAAGTTTCTACGCCAAATTGTCATACAATCGAAATGGTTAAAAATTTCCTCAATGTGCC
>CAJOGS010000252.1 GCA_905234045.1 uncultured Selenomonadaceae bacterium
CGTGGCTTGCGTAGCATGCGCGGTGAGGCGCGCTCTTTAGCGGGCATGCTCTTTAGTTAATCAATGGCGGCGGCGGTCGTCCGTGACCGCCGTTTCCTAAACTTGCAAAATTTACACAATTTTTGACTTTACCAACAGCCCCTAGAAAAAATATTTAAAATGTAAGATTTTAACAACAAAACCTTGAAAATCTATAAAAAATTTTTATAATGAAGGGATTTTAATATGGAAAAGAAAACATTTTACATTACGACACCGATTTATTATCCTAGTGCAAAATTGCACATTGGACACGCTTACTGCACAACCATTGCAGATACAATCGCAAGATTTAAACGTCTTGCCGGTTACGAAGTTTTTTTCTTGACGGGTTCAGATGAACACGGGCAAAAAATTCAGCGCACTGCAGAGGCACAAAATGTAACGCCGATTGAATATGTTGACAAAATCGTTGCAAGTTTTCAGGAACTTTGGAAACGTCTTGAAATTTCAAACGACGATTTTATAAGAACTTCCGAGCCGCGTCATCATAAAGTTGTACAGGAAGTTTTCCGCCGTATTCGTGACAAAGGCGACATTTACAAGGGCGAATACACCGGCTTATATTGCACGCCCTGTGAATCTTACTGGACTGAATTACAGCTTGATGAAAACGGTTGTTGCCCCGATTGTCATCGCCCTGTTGAAAAAGTTTCTGAAGAGGCTTATTTCTTCAAAATTTCAAAATACGCCGACTCCATTTTAAAATACATTGAAGACAATCCTGAATTTTTGGAGCCGAAAAGCCGCCGCAATGAAATGATCAGTTTCATTAAGCAGGGATTGGAAGATTTATGCATTTCGCGCACTTCGTTTAATTGGGGTATTCCCGTACCTGACGACGAAAAGCACGTTATTTACGTTTGGTTTGACGCGCTGACAAATTATTTAACGCCGATTGGATTTTTGGACGACGAAGAAAAATTTAAAAAATATTGGCCTGCCGATGTTCATTTGGTCGGCAAAGAAATTGTTCGTTTCCACACAATTATTTGGGGTTGTATTTTAATGGCGTTGGGAATTGAATTGCCCAAAAAAGTTTACGGGCATGGCTGGCTGGTAATTTCCGGCGATAAAATGTCTAAGTCAAAAGGCAACGTCGTCGATCCAATGCTTTTAATTGACGAGTTCGGCTCTGACGCTATCAGATATTTTCTCCTGCGTGAAATAGTTTTGGGACAAGACGGCAATTTCAACCGCGATGCACTGATTCAGCGTATCAATTCGGATTTGGCGAACGATTTGGGAAATTTGCTCCACCGTACCTTGAATATGATTAATAAATTTCAAAAAGGCGTTTTGCTTGAAAGTGTCGGCGGCACTGAAATTGATGAATCGCTGAAAAATGAAGCCGCCGAAACTGCCAGAGAGTACCGCGTTTTAATGGAGAATTTGCAAATTTCCGACGCCGTTAAACTTGTTTGGAAATTCATCAGCCGTTGCAATAAATATATTGATGAAACTGCGCCGTGGAAATTGGCGAAAGACGAAACGCAAAAGCAGAATCTTTCAAACGTGCTTTACAATTTGGCGGAATCGCTTAGAATTATCGCTATTTTAATTTCGCCGTTTATTCCGACAACTTCGCGCAGAATTTTAGAACAGTTGCAACTTTCGCAAGATATTAAACTTGAAGACGCTGAAACTTTCGGCAAACTCGAAATTAATCACGTTGTAGGAAAACCTGAACAACTTTTCCCGCGCATTGAAATTGAATAGTTGAAACGCCGCGCCGTTACATTTTTTGGAGGTTTTATAATGGTTGAAATTTTAATTGAAGGCGAACGCTTAAGACTTCGTCGCGCAGAAATGACGGATTTAAATTTTATTATGGAACTTCAACACAAGCCGGACAATATAAATTTTATTGTGCCGTTTGATGAAGATTTTCATACTGAAGTTATAACCTCTGACCACTCAAAAAATATGGACGTAATAATTGAGGAAATTGCAAGCGGCGCGGCTGTCGGCTATTTTTTGCTGTGTGAACTTGACGATCACGGCATTGAATGGCGGCATGTCATAATTGATAAAAAAGGTGTCGGCTATGGGCGTGAAGGTTTTCAACTCTTAATGAAATGGAGTTTTGAAATAAAAAAATATCATCGCGGTTGGCTGGATTGTAAGCCGTACAATGAACGCGCTTTGCATTTGTATGAAAGTTGCGGCTTGAAGCGTGAAGGCATTTGCAGAGAATGTATTTTTGTAAATGGCGTGTATGAAGATTTGGTTGTACTTAGTATTTTGGACAGAGAATATTTTCGCGGTAGTGGTGTAGTTTTGTAGTGTGATAGTGTTATAGTGCTGTAGTTAATTTACTGCACAATTACAAGGCTAGGGACTGTTGGAAAAGTAATTAAAAAGTAGACTGAGAGCGGAAAAGTTGGTGCGCGCACGGACGCTTTGTAGTGTTATAGTGGTGTAGCTGATAGCCAATAGCTGATAGCTAACTGCTAACCGCTACACCACTACCCAACTACTTTTTCGCAATGCAAAAAGAAATTACTTTTAAAAATAAAAAACATTTAAGTAACAAAAATTCATCAGTAAAATTTGATTTATTCAACACGCCTTAGGTGCTGTGGAATAAATCTGTTTTTAAAATTTTTTTATATTGAACGTACTTTTTCTTTGTTGCGTCAAAGAGCAAACGCTCCTACTCGTCGCCTTCGCAAGTACAGCAAATGCTCGTACTCCTCGCATTTGCAAGAAAGACGCTTTTTTCTCCGCGCGTCCTGCGCGGCAACGTAGTACTTCGTGCTTAGTCAACATTTTTTGATTCGCTAGTTTTTAAAAACACCCTAGGGGTTGTTGGTAAATTAAAAGTGAATAACCGAAGCGGCAAGTAACACAAAATTCAAAAAGCAAACAGCTAATTTATCGAACCTAAATGCTATATGT
>CAJOGS010000253.1 GCA_905234045.1 uncultured Selenomonadaceae bacterium
GTATCTCGGAAAAATTGACGCGGCGGCACATTCTTACAAGGGAAGAACTGCGCGCACTGAAATAACTTTTGGCGACGGCGGTTTTGCTTATATTTATTTGATTTACGGCAAAAATATTTGTATGAATGTAGTTGCGAATGTTGCAGAGGTTGCCGACGCCGTTTTAATACGCGCCTTGCAACCTGTTGAAGGTATTGATTTAATGAAAATTCGGCGGCAAAAAAATAATCTGCGCGAATTGTGCAACGGTCCCGGAAAATTGACGCAAGCAATGGCAATTACAAAAAATCATTACGGCGTTGATTTGTGCGGCGACGAATTATTTATTGAAACTGCAGAAGATTTTCAGCCTGAAATTATCGCCACGCCACGAATTAATATAGACTACGCGGGCGATGCGGCAAATTTTTTGTGGCGATTTATTCAGAAAAATAATCGGTACGTTTCAAAATAAAATTCTTTCACTTGCAAAAATTTTTTCGGCGTGGTAATATTTCAGCGTGAAATAAATATAGAAAAATCAAAATCGAGCAATGATGTTCCATAATTATCACAGGCGCAAGAAAAACCCCCAAGACCTTGACGGAAGGTTACTTGGGGGTTGCGTCTAATTGCGACGCGGATTTTGAGCGTTACCGCTGATTGTTATTGTCGAGAAATTTCTCAATCGCCTTAATCAAAAAATATGATACGACGTTTGTCCCGACTGTCTGTAAAAAATCGAGCAAAAGCTCCATAAGTATCACCTCCTCTCCGATTACCGAAGAGTTTGGCGGTAACGCGGCTATTTTAATATAGCCAATTTTTTTATCAAAACTTGCCAAAATTTTTTCGGCGTGGTAATATTTCAGCGGAAGTAAATATAGAAAATTCTTATCTAACAGATTCTCTTGATTATCACAGACGCAAGAAAAACCCAAAAGACCTTCGCCAAAAGGTTACTTGGGGGTTGCGCTTATGTCAGCGCGATTGTTGGTGCGTTACCGCCGGTCGTCGAGAAATTTCTCAATCGCCTCGATAAAGTACGAGACTATATTTGTTCAGACGTTTTGAAGAAAATCTAACAGATTCTCCATGATTATCACCTCCCTTCCTTACCTAAAAGTTCGGAAGTGTTCGGAGGTAACGCGGCTATTTAACATAGCCAAATTTTTTTTGTCAAAAATAGTAGTGCGGTAGTTGGATAGTGTGATAGTTTGGTAGTGTGATAGTTTGGTAGTTTGGTAGTGTTGAATAACTAGAGTGTGTTGAAAAATTCCAAAATCCATAATTTAAAAAAAATCCGCAAAGTGCGGACGGTTTTTAGTGGGGTAGTTAGATAGTTTTGTAGTGTGATAGTAAATTACTACTCCACTAACACACTATCAAACTACTTTTGCTTCGGAAAAAAGAAAGTAAATTTCAAAATAAAAACATTTCAGCAAATAAAATTCATCAGTAAAAATTGATTTTTTCAATACGTCCTAGCGAATCAAAAAATGCTGACTAAGCACGAAGTACCAAGATGCCGCACAGGACGTGCGGCGCGGGCGGTGCGTTTTTTTCGCGGACGAAAAAACAGCACCGCAAAACGTCTTTTCTTTTGGTACTTGCAAATGCGACGAATAGGAGCATTTGCTTTTGGACGAGCAAAGAAAAGTAAATTTAAAAAATTAAAAAAAATTAATAACCATTATAAAATTGAGTTTACCAACACGCCCAAAAAAATTTTACCAAAACGCCATAGTAAGAAAAATTTAAATTTTGTGCATTGCGTCAAAAATATCTTGATGTTGAGTTTTAATTTCAACGCCAATTTCTTCGCCTTGAGATTTCAACGCGGCTTGTAAATCAGTCAAGCTGATTTTAGTTTCATTAGCCTCTGCAAACAGAATCATATTGAAAAAGCCGTTCAAAATATTTTGGTTAATGCTCAAAATATTAACGTCGTTATCGGCAAGAATTTTAGTAACCGCCGCAATAATTCCAACGCGGTCTTTGCCGACAACCGTAACAATCAATTTCATAAAAATCACCTCGCCGCGTAAATATAGCACAACCTTGACACGGCGGCAACTTTATTGCAAAATAAACTGTAAAATTTTAAGGAGGGGATTACTTTGAAAAAAATATTTATATTGTCAGCAATGATTTTGGCGGTATTTTCTTGCACGGCGTTTGCCGCAAGCGGTTACGGTACAAAAGTAGTAATTGTCGGCGGCGGCGAATTTAAAACTGCTGACTACTACAAAATTATTCAAAAAAATCTCGGCACAAACGGCAAAATGCGCTACGAATGCGGCAACGATATTCAAAAACGTTTTCAAGTTTTTATGATAAATCGTTACGATATTGGCGAAAATAAACCGCGTAAACAAGATATGGCAGATTTTGCCGCACAGAACGGGCGCGGAAAAGTTTTATTTCTGTTAATTGATGAAAATATTGACACTCAAACGCACGGCAATCACAGCCAGAAAAATCGCAGTACCATTCAAATGGACGCTTATTTAGTTACAAGTTCCGGAATTTCAGATTTTAACACTACCAGTCAAGAATTTACTTCAAAGGCAAGCAATTTGAGAGCGCGGCGCGGAGCCTTTGAAAAATGCCTTAAAGATATTATATCTTCAATGAATCTGTAATTTAATTAACGCCAATTTAAATTGATAATCCGCCTGAAAACGGCGGATTTTTTTATTTTGAAAATCATTGCAACTGAGTTAAATTTTTTTAGGGTCTGTTGGTAAAGTCAATGTAACCCCCTTAGTGCGTGTTGAAAAAGTCTGTTATCAAATTTTTTGTTGAAAGTTTTTATTTTTTGAATGTACTTTTTCTTTGTCTTGTCAAAGAGCAAACGCTCCTATTCGTCGCCTTTGCAAGTACCAAAAAGAAAGACGCTTTTTGCGGTGCTGTTTTTTCGTCC
>CAJOGS010000254.1:0-2899 GCA_905234045.1 uncultured Selenomonadaceae bacterium
GTGGCAAAGAGACTTTTGAAACAAAATGGCGAACTTCAAAAAAAACTCCAACGTACAATGAAAACGTTAAAAATTTTGACAGATAAAGGCAAAAATTTTGTAGAATTTAATCTAAATGTAATGTCCAGAACTTCATCAAGTACATACGGCGCAGAGGCTCAAACCGGCAGTCAAAGCGGGCGTCGCCTTTTTGACGCCAATATTTAATAAAGGAGCCGGTTATTATGTCAACTTTTACAGGCTTAAATACAATGGTGCGCGGTGTTTATATTAACCAACTGCAATTAAACACCGTCGGACACAATATCACAAACGCAGATACAGAAGGATATTCACGGCAAAGCGTTAATCCCGTTGCAACGAAGGCAGATTACACTACTTCCGGTCTTGCAGTAGGTACAGGCGTTGACGCGGCATCTATTACCCGCGCCCGTGATATTTATGCTGACGTACAATTTCGCAGTGAAACCGCAAAAGAAGGTTACTACGATATGTGCGCCAAAAATTTTGATAAAGTTGAGGCAATTTTTAACGATACTCATGAAAGCGGCATTGAAAATTCTTTACAGGAATTTTACAAGGCGTGGCTTAATTTGTCTGTAAACGCCTCTGATTCTGCCGCACGTACTGCAGTTATCGAAAAAGGCAAGGCTTATGCAGATTCGCTTGAAACTGCAGGTATTCAATTACGCGATCAAATAAAAGACGTTTATGACCAAATGGAAATTCACGTTACCGACATTAATCAGATTATGGAAGATATTGTCAACATTAACCGCACGATTATTGCAAAAGAATCAGGCGGAGCATATGCCAACGACCTGCGCGACCAACGTGACGTATTGGCGGACAAACTTTCAAAATATATCAATATCGGCGTTCATGAAAGTCAATATGGCGCGTATGAAATACATTGCGGCGGTATAACTTTAATTTCTGGCGTTGACAGACTGCACCTTGATTTTGCAAAGGGCGTCAACAGTTCAGAATACGGCGTTGATTACGGCGTTATTGACTATACTGTCAATATTCGTGAAAGTAAAGTTAATTTCTTTCCTGAATCCGGTATGCTGCGCGCAGAAATGGACGCCATTGACCAATGCCGCCATTATATCGAAGATGTTGCAAATATGTCGGCGTTTATGATGACAACTTTTAATGACCAACATAAACAAGGCTATGATTTAGTCGGAAATACCCGCGCCGCTACTGATGAAAACGGAAATACCAAATACGACAGCAACGGCAAAGCTATTTCTGTTCCCGATACCAAAAACTTTTTCGGTGAAACAGGCGTTGAATATATTTACAACTACGACGAAGTTAATAAATATGCCTATCTGACAATCAGAGAATCGAGCGGCGTTTACAGAAAAGACGAGCGCGGCGATATTCTCAAATTGTCCGGCGTTAAAATTATTGGCGCACTTGCAACCAATGCCGACTTTGAAGAAACAGGCGGCTATAAATATGTTGCCGCCGCGTCTGCTTATGACAATAACGAAAATTATACAGGCGTTATGTCTGAAGAAGATATGCAGAAGCATTTGATTGATTGGGGCGAACGCACTGCAGACGGTACAAACGCCGTTTATATGAGCGAACTTTTCAATATGTCATTCGATAACATTGTTTCGGCAGGTCGTTCAAATGTTCATGCAATTACAAAATATGCTGATGTTCAAAAAACTGTAAATGCACTTGGCGGACTTGGTTTAAACGCTTATTATAAATCTGAAATGACAAAACTTAGCGTTGCGGCAAATGCTATGGATACAAATGTTAATGAACAGGCTTTAATTATGGATCAGATTCAAAATTGGCGTGACGCCACTAACGGCGTTGACTGGAACGAGGAACTTGCCGATATGATTAAATATCAAAAAGGTTTCGGCGCGTGTTCGCGTTGTCTTACCGCAATGGACGATTGTTTAGACCGCCTTGTAAATAATACCGGTGTCGTCGGCAGGTAGTTTTTGTAGTGGGATAGTTCGATAGTGCGATAGCAATTTACTATAACACTATACCACTAACACACTATGCAGAAAGGAGAAATAAAAATGCCCGTTCGCATGAGTAGTGTACATTTCTTGTACAATTACAAAAACGCTTTAAACAGAACATATGCAAAACAACAAAGTCTTTTTGAACAGGCTGACGGCTCAAAAATTCACAGAGGCAGTGACAATCCTGTTGCTTATGGAAATTTAATGCGCTATCAGTTTACAAAAAATGAAAATGAAACTTATACTTCCAATGTGCAAACTGCCAATTCGTGGATGAAAAATTCTGACAGCGTTCTCGCAAATATGGTTGATAATATTTCAACGCTTTCTACAAAGGCTAATCAAGCGGCGAATACATATCTTTCAGAGACTGACTCAAAAGCTATTGCAAAAGAAATGAATTCCATTATCGAAGAAGTTATGTCTAACTGCAATTATCAACTTGGAGATCGTTTTCTTTTCGCAGGGCAGAAAGATACAACTCAACCTTTTACAATGTCCTCTGAATTACAAGAACGCGGCTTGGCTAAAAATCTTGACGCCAAACAAGCAGAATTTTTCAAAGGCACACGCGGCAACGTCAATACCGAACTTTATCAAATGTTGACGCTTGAAGACGAAAACGGCAATACATTTTATCTTGACAACAACAGCGGGTATATTTTTACCAAAGATTTTGTTGATAAAGGTTATAAAGATGTCATATCTTCCGGTATCAATTACATTACAGACGTTGATAATATTGATGACTACGCCGTCGGTAATTTGCGTATTTCCGAAGAAGAGGGTTTAAACACGGCTAAAGCCGCCTCAGCTGAAGATATTGCCGCAGTTGTTGACGGTACAAGCAAAGATAACGATTTAAAACGCGCTTTAAGAAGTGTCAGCGATTC
>CAJOGS010000254.1:2907-4920 GCA_905234045.1 uncultured Selenomonadaceae bacterium
ATTCAGATACCAAAATTGCAGAAATTGCAAATGCTACCGGCGCAACTGAAGACGAAGTTAAAGCCGCCGTTAAAAATTGCGAAAATTTTTCTTATGTTATGGTCAGCGATTACTTTAACAATCGCGGAATTATAAACGATGCCGCAAAAGAAGACGGCATTAAAACCGATATCAGCGGCGAAGAAAAAAATTTAAAATTTAAAACGATTATGCAAAGAGTTGTAACTTACAGCGGCGATGATAATCATATTTCAATGGTTAAATTGAACGGCGCAACAGATACGCGCAGTGATATTGTCAATGTTACGGGACAAGATTTATTTGGCTGTGATATTTTCGATGATGAATTTTCAGGAAACGAAAAATCCGGTACCGCAATGATGAATAACTGCCTTACAGTTTATACAATGACTGATGCTTGCGACAGTCATTGGCTTAGTTCAGACGGTATCACTTTAGCGGACGTTTCGCACGCAACTTTAATTGTTGCTCAAACAACTTTGGGCGCAAGACTTCAACTTTATGGAAATGTTGAAGATATGCTTGACAATCAAAACGCCCTTGTCACAGGCGATATTACAGACCTTGACAGCACGGACGTTGCAGAATTGGCTACAAAATTAATGGAAATGACAACAATTTATAACCTTGCTCTTTCTCTCGGCGGTAGAGTTTTGCCTCAATCTTTGGCAGACTATTTATAAAATTTTTTGTCTTGTATTAAAAAAATTCGGCAGGATTTTTTGACGAAAGGAGGGAATAACAATGGAAATGTTGAGATTAAATGTACGGCATACACTGCCACAAACTGATTTAAGAATCAAGCGCGGAAAGATTGACAGGGCAAAATATCAACCCGCAGAGGTTCATACAAATTTAGAGTTAGGCAAGTCAAAGCAGCATGCTACTCAAGCATTAGTTACTATTGATAATTATCCCAGTCGCAAGTGTTGGGGCGCACGTAATTTGACTGATTTAACTCGTGAATTTGGGCAAAAAGGTTTATCCGACGTTAAGGCGGGAACTTCACGCAGGACGCAAATTGCATGGGAACGCGCTGAAAGCGGCGGAAAGCCCGGCGACGATATTATACCGCAAATTAAAAATGAAATTTATAATATTGAGCCGGAAACGCTTGTAGAGTTTGATTTAATGGACGGTCCAACTTTCACTGTTAATCCTTCAAGGATTGTCGGAAAGCCGGAAGTTGGCGACGTTACTGCAGAAATTGAGACTGAACCTTTTCCGGAATTTCATTATACGCCCGGAATTTTGGAAACTTACTTAAAAAACAAAGGCTCAATTAAACGCTGGGTAACAATGGACAAATATGACATTTACGCTTGATGAATTTTTCGGCAGTCTTGTTTACATTGAAATCTCAAAAAAATCTGTAGTTTAACAATGGAGGCAGGATCTATGATAAAAATTAATACCAGTCGTTTTGGTGAACTCGAAATTGACGAAAAGCGCGTAGTGCATTTTAAAGACGGTATCCCTGCTTTTGAGGAAGAAAAAGAATTTGTAATTCTTCCTTACGAAGAAGAAACGCCATATTATTTTATGCAGTCAATGAAAACACCTGATTTGGCGTTTTTAATTACCGTTCCATTTTTGTTTTTCCCGAAGTATACTTTTGAAATTGATGATGAAACTTTAGCCGAACTCGATATTAGCGAAAAGGACAAAGTTTTATACTACACGCTGATTACAATTCCGAATTTCAGTATTCGTTACATGACAACAAATTTGCTTGCCCCGGTAGTTATCAATACAAAAAATATGCAGGCAAAACAAGTAGTCTTGGAAAAAACTAACTACACTACCAAAGAACGTCTTTTCCCTGAAAAGGAGGGTAAATAAATGCTCGTTTTGACGAGAAAGCCGCGTCAACAAATTATGATTGGCGACAACATCGTCATAAATGTCGTTGAAGTTCAGGGAGAGAACGTGCGAATTGCTATTGATGCACCAAAGGATATTAAAATTTATCGCGGCGAAATTTATCGGGCG
>CAJOGS010000255.1 GCA_905234045.1 uncultured Selenomonadaceae bacterium
CGAGGAGTACGAGCATTTGCTGTACTTGCAAATTCGACGAGTAGGAGGATTTGCTCTTTGACAAGACAAAGAAAAAGTAAATTTAAAAATAAAAACATTTCAACAAATAAAATTCATCAGTAAAATTTGATTTTTTTCAACACGCCCTAGAAAAAATCAAACGTCAACAAAACAGTTTAATAAGCTGTGATTTTGGTTGCTGACACATCATAAAATGAAAGGAGCAATTACAATGGAAGAAATTATCGGCAAGTGCAACACGGCGATTTCATTTGCAAAGGTTATGGGAGATTCCGCCCGCGAACAAATAAAAAGAATGTGCGATTACGAATGTACAAGCGGCAGTAAAATTCGGATAATGCCGGACGTACACGCGGGCGCGGGTTGTACAATCGGCACAACAATGACGATTTCAGATAAAGCCGTTCCAAACGTCGTTGGCGTAGATATAGGCTGTGGAATGTACACTGTAAAACTTGCCGCAGATGAAATTGATTTTGAGAAATTTGACGCGGCGGCGCATTTTATACCGTCAGGCAAAAATGTTTGGGAAAGTCGCGGCGAACGTTTCGACTTGCAAGAATTATTTTGCTACAGAAGTTTGAAAGATACGCGCCGAATTGAAAGAAGTATCGGCACATTGGGCGGCGGCAACCATTTTATAGAAATTGATAAATCGGCGGACGGCACATTTTATTTGGTGATTCACAGCGGCAGTAGAAATTTGGGCAAACAGGTTGCAGAAATTTATCAGAAATTGGCGGTAGATTTGGCGATTGGCAAAGATACAATGTTCAATTTGCAGGAAAAAATTATTGCCGAATATAAAGCCGCAGGACGGCGGAAAGAAATTCAAGAGGCAATAAAAGAATTGCACAGACAATTTCAAATCAGAAAAACTGATACGCCGCATGAATTATGTTGGGTTTACGGTAAATATTTGGCGCAATATTTGCACGATATAGAAATTTGTCAGCGGTTCGCACGTTTGAATCGTGAAAGAATGGCTGAAATTCTTTTGAAGAAAACAGGCTTGACGGCGGTTGAATCTTTCCACACAATCCACAATTATATTGATACTGAAGAAATGATTTTGCGAAAAGGTGCGATAGCGGCACACGCGGGCGAAAAAGTTTTAATCCCGATAAATATGAGAGACGGTTCAGTTTTGGCAGTCGGCAAAGGCAATGCAGAATGGAATTATTCGGCACCGCACGGCGCGGGGCGTATTATGTCACGCGGCACGGCTAAAGATTCCATAACATTGGAAGATTTTAAAAACGCAATGACGGGAATTTATACAACGTCGGTAAGTGAAGAAACGCTTGACGAATCGCCGCAGGCTTATAAATCGCTCGAAGATATTATTGACGTTATCGGCGAAACTGTGGAAATTATCGAAGTTATGAAACCGGTTTATAACTTCAAAGCCGCTTAAATTTCAATCTCCCAAACGGTTTGACAGTATTTTTTGCTTTAACTATAATTTATGTCGTAAAAAAATTAGGGAGGTATTACAAATAATGGATTTATCGCAGTTACTGACTGATATAAATGATTTTGTTTGGGGACCGATAATGTTGACATTTTTAGTCGGCACGGGAATTTTTTTAACAGTCAGATTAAAATTTTTGCCGTGGCGAAATTTGATTTACGCAATAAAAATGATAACTCAAAAAAAATCTAACAACGAAGGCGATTTGTCACCGTTTCAATCGTTGATGACGGCACTTTCTGCAACAGTCGGCACAGGCAATATAGTCGGCGTGGCAACTGCAATGGTACTTGGCGGACCCGGTGCGATTGTTTGGATGTGGATTAGTGCGGCGTTTGGACTTTCCACAAAATACGCCGAATCAGTTTTAGCCGTCAAATATCGTGAAACAAATTCCGTCGGTGAAATGGCGGGCGGGCCAATGTACGCAATGAAAAACGGCATTGGTGGCACGTTAGGTAAAATTATGGCGGCGGCATTTGCATTTTTCGCAATTTGCGCGTCATTTGGTATTGGAAATATGACGCAGGCAAATTCAATCAGTTCTGCGATTGAGACAAGTTTTGGCGTTGAAAGTTCGACCACGGGAATTATTTTAGTTGTTGCGTCGCTTGCCGTTTTAATGCGCGGCGTTCGTTCAATCGGCGCTGTTTCAAGTTTCATTGTACCCAGTATGGCATTTTTCTATCTGCTTTTCACAACAATAATTATACTTGTTAACTTTAAAAATATTCCTTCGGGACTTTCAATAATGTTTGAAATGGCGTTTTCTACTGACGCAGTAGCGGGCGGCATCGGCGGTTCAATCGTTGCATCAATGTTGACTGCAATGCGTTGGGGCGTTGCGCGTGGCGTTTTCTCAAATGAAGCAGGTTTAGGTTCAGCTCCGATAGCGGCGGCGGCGGCACGTACTGACCACGCCTCAAGACAAGGTTACGTTAATATGACGGGAACTTTTTTTGACACAATGATTATTTGCATGTTGACAGGCTTGGTTATTGCAAGTTCAGGCGTTTTGGGAATGGTTAATCCCGAAACCGGCGAATTAATTTCAGGAGCGCCGCTTACAATCGTTGCATTTTCTACGGTTTACGGCGAAGGCGCAAAATATATTGTTTCGATATCACTTGCACTTTTTGCCTATTCTACAATTTTAGGCTGGGAATATTACGGCGAAAAATCGCTTGAATATCTTGTCGGCAACAGAAAAGTTATTTATGCTTATCGTTTTATTTTCAGTTGCATAACTTACATTGGAGCAACTCAAACTTTGGACGTTGTTTGGAATTTTTCCGACACTATGAACGGCTTGATGGCGATTCCAAACTTACTTTGCTTGTTGAT
>CAJOGS010000256.1 GCA_905234045.1 uncultured Selenomonadaceae bacterium
ACGAAAAAACAGCACCGCAAAAAGCGTCTTTCTTTTTGGTACTCTTTGACAAGACAATGAAAAAGTACATTCAAAAAATAAAAACTTTCAAGAAAAAATTTGATAACAGACTTTTTCAACACGCCCTAGAAAGTTGCAGATGAATAACGAACTAAAAACGCTGAATGAGAGCGAAAAACTAAGATGCCGCACAGGACGTGCGAGCAAAGAAAAAGTACGTTCAATATAACAAAAACAAAATTTCAAAATAGAATTAATCAACACACCCTAGCAAAGAAAAGTAAATCTAAAAAAAATCTCAGTAAAAAACATTTTAACAACACGTTCCAAGAAAAAATTATTAAAATCAGATTAAAAATATTGGCGTAAGATTAATAATTGATTCAAGCTATAGACAACCCTTATAAAATTTTTTAAAATAACGATATAACATTTGTAAATAATTTTTTTGGAGGCAGATACCATGAGAAACAAAATTGAAGTTACCAAGAAAAACGAGAAAATCCACTTTTACTTTATAACCGGCGGGAAAAGGTACTATATGTTTTCGCAGAGTTTTTCAAAAGGCGTCTATGAATTTTTTAGGAACGGCAGATCTGAGGCAGAACTTTACAGTTACAAACTTTGGCGCAAAAATCCGCGATTAGATAAAACTATTGAGAAAATTCCAATGTATATTCGATACGTCATTCGAGAAGAAACCGCCGCTTAGATTTAAAATTTTTCCAATAAAAAACCTCGACAGATTTAACAGTCTGCCGAGGTTTTTTATTGTAGCAGCGGCAAATTTTTTATCAGATTTGCCATAGCTTTTTTTATATTTTCCAGCCATTGTTTACCGTGAAAGACAACGAATCTATGAGAATCGGAATTTGTATAAATTACCAAATGTTGAGAAATCAGCAAATTTAAAGCTATTTCAACTTCTACAATTTCCGAAAGTGCAATTTTGCATTCTTTTCTGCCAACGTTCACGGCGTGAGCGCGGAAATATAAATTTTGGTCAGTCAGCAACAATTTTCCACCGGCTGAAAATATCCCTGTGAAATAATTTGCAGCTCCAATATTTATAAGGCGTTCGCCCTTGCCGACAAGTTGCCCAAAAATTTCAACGCCTGACTTTTTATCAATTTCATCAAAAATTTTGTTACCCAAATCTTGATATTTCTCTGAATCTCCCATAAAAATTCACACCTTCAAAATTTAGCAATTTCCGGTATAAACATATTTTAAATATTGCCGCGCAATTTCTGCAAGTTTGTAAATTTTTTCAATGTCAGTAGGCGGGCGGTCAGTAACTTTGTAGCGCGGAAAAAATCTGCTGACGTGCAAAGGAATTTCATCAGAAATGGACGCCAGCCATTTTGCCTCTTCAATAATATCTTCTTCAGAATCGTTCATATTTGGCACAATCAAAGTTGTAACTTCGACATGACAACTTTGCGCCGCCGTCTGAATCGTATTTTTGACAGTTTCAAAATCGCCGCCGAGATAATCATAAATTTTTTGATTGAAACCTTTTAAATCAATATTCATTGCGTCAATCAGCGGCAAAATTTTTTTCAACGCGGCGGGAGCAACCGTTCCGTTTGTAACCAAAACAGACTTCAAGCCGACTTTTTTTAGAATTTCTGAAGTATCCCAAACAAATTCATAACTGATGAAAGGTTCGTTATAAGTGAACGCCACGCCGATATTTTTATGTGAATGGTACAATTCGGCAGCGATATTTACAAGTTCGGCGGGCGAAAATTTGCGCGTTTTAAAATTTGAATCAGCCATTGAAATTTCGTAGTTTTGGCAAAAAGGGCAATTCAAATTGCAGCCGTAACTTCCGACTGACAAAATCCAACTGCCCGGGAAAAATCTGTGCAACGGCTTTTTTTCAATTGGATCAAGCGCAATGGAAGTAATTTCTCCGTAATTCAACGCGGTAATTTTTTCGCCGTTGTTAATGCGGGCACGACATTTTCCAATTTCGCCGCTTTCAAGTCTGCAATGGTGCGGACAAATTTCGCAAGTTTTCATTTTCGTACCTCAAGAAATAGAGTAGCGTTTAACCCATGTTGAATAACCTTTGGCAAAGGCGCGCAATTTCACAAGTCCTTTATAATCCGGTTCATCATTGCGAATCATTCTGTAAGCTCCGCCGTATTCATCTTCAAACGGCGTCCAACGTTTATTTGCAAGCGTCCAAACGTCGCCGCTGACCGTGCGTTCAGTACCCTGCGCGAGGTTTACAGATTTTTTGACAAAGCGAATTTCAAGAACTTTTTTATCTGCGCCTTTAGTTTCCTGCCACTGCCAAAAAGTTAAATTGGTGCGTTTAAGTTGCATTGTGGTAGTATCAGCGGTTACGGTAGTTTTAACGCCGTCGGGATTCGTGAAAGTCCAAAGTTCAATCCAACGATCCTCAGCATTTTTTCTGTCCATTTCGCCTTGACGAAAAACCTCATCAACAATCGCCAAATAAAAATCTTCTTCAAAAATTTGCGAATTGACTTCTTTAACTCTGCCGTCGGTTTTCGACCAAATAACTTTGCCGTCAGTGTCGTAAAAATCTTCGCGGGCATATTGAATGGTGCGCGTTTGCGGATTGATTTTGCAAAGTGCAAGACTGTAAGCAAATTTTCTCGGATCCGGCAAAATATTTGTAATTTCGTAATTTTTTATGGTTTCTTTCGCCCCGTCAAAAGTGTAAGTGGTTTTTGTCCACGCCTCAATTTCAGTCGGAACATCTTTGCCTTTCTCGGTAGTCGCCTGTTTAACAACTTTTACTGAAATTGGAGCGAAATATTTGCTGTATTTGTTATTGGAAGAGAGCCAAT
>CAJOGS010000257.1 GCA_905234045.1 uncultured Selenomonadaceae bacterium
GCTAAATATAAATGTACATAACATCAGAATCGTTAGAAAAATTTTTTTCATATAATCGCTCCTTTTTAGAATTAAAATTTTTTTTCGATAGTAGTCAGGGACTGTTGAAAAATATCAAATAAAAAAAATTAGCAAGTTGGAATTACCTAACCTTCAGCAAATTTCTTTTTGTCAGTTTACCCGCGCCCCGACCAATATTTTTTTGACAAAACAAAGAAAAAGTACGTTCAATAAGAAAAATCTTTAAAAATAATTCTTCAACACGCCCTAGTTGCTGTTGAACAGTACAAATTTTTTTATTTTTTTTTAAATGTACTTTTCTTTTTCCGAAGCAAAAAAGAAAAGTACCAAAAGAAAAGTGCTTTTAGGAATCCGCAAAGCTGCTAGATTATCGCACGCTCTTAGTATGTAAGCTCCTTGCGCGGTTGCGTAGCAAGCGTGCTCTCCTAAGGTCGCTCAAACTTTTCCGCACGCCCTTAGTAAGAAATTTCCGTCCGCACTTTGCGGATTTTTTAATTTTTCAACACGCCATATTTAGTAGTTAGTAGTTAGTTGGTAGTATTTCCCTAGCCCCTATTCCCTAGCCACTAATATATTTTTCAATTCCTACTGCAACGCCGTCTTCGTGAACGCTCGGTACAACGTATTTGCCGACCTTTTTTAAATCGTCTTTGGCATTGCCCATAACAATCCCCGTGCCGACAGTCTGAATCATTTCGTTATCGTTGAGACCGTCGCCGAACGCAAAAGAATTTTCAACAGGAATATCAAAATATTTCAGCATTTCCAAAATGCCCGTCGCCTTTGAAACTGTTTCAGAATATATTTCCATAGTCTTATAATGAAAAGGATCTGCCCAACCGGTAAATCCCGGCGTTGAGAGAATTTTTTTATAAACCACGTCCAAATTTTCGGCGTCTTGGCGTAAACTCATACATTCCAATTTTGAAACTGAAATTTCGTCCATATCAAAATCACGAATGAATTTTGAATAATCCACACCAATTTTGTTGCAGAAAGTTTCACATGCAAGCGAATTTTTCTTCAGGTAGGTATTCGGATAACCTTGCAGAATATACTCAATATTTTCGGCGTCTGCAATTTCGCAAATTTTTTTTACGCCCGCCATATCAAGTTTTTTTTCAAAAATAACTTTGCCGCCTGCCAAAACTAATGCGCCGTTCGCTGTAACAAAGCCGTCAAATCCAAAGTCCAAAAGTTCCTTGTACAGAAATGAAACAGGTCTGCCCGTCGCAATAAAAATTTTATTGCCTTCCGCCTGTAACTTTCTCATAGCTTCCGCAACTTTCGGCGTTATTTTTGTAATGCCGTGCTCCCTGTCCAAAATCGTTCCGTCTATGTCAAAAAAAACTGCTTTACTCATTTTTGCCTCCGTCATTCTTGTAAACGATAAAAATTCTGACGAACAACATTAAAATCCAAAGTCCAAAAACTCCGATATAAACTTTTTCAGATGTTCCCAAATTTTCGTAATCCATATTAAAAATCCAAAATACGCCCGTCGTTAAGATTAAACAATCTAATATGCTAACAGATTTTTTTAAAACGTCAAGCACTTTCACCACCCCCAAATAATTTTTTAAATTATATCATTTTATTTTCAGATATGATATAAAAAATTTTTAAAAAGTTCAATTAATCTGCTATAATTGTTAAAAATTTTTTTGGGAGGATTAAATTTGCAGAACAAGACAAAAGCAACGTTGACTTTGGCGGCGTGTGCAAGTGCGGCGGCGGGAACTTTGCCGCTTGCAAACAGCGGATTTTTTTTCGGTCTGATAAATCACGGTTTTATAGCGGCGACGATTGGCGGACTTGCCGATTGGTTTGCAGTTACCGCGCTTTTTCATAAGCCGCTCGGTATAAGTTACCGCACTGAAATTTTGAAACGCAATCGCAAAAGAATTTCTGACGCGGTTATAGAGTTTGTCGGCGATGATTTATTAAACACCAAAAATATTATGGAAATATTAAAAGACGAAAACGCCGCTAAACTTTTGATAGATTTTCTGGAAAATTACAACGGCAGGATTAAAATAAAAGTTCTTGCCGATGATATTTGCAACGAAATTTTTTCACAAATTGACGCTGACAAAATTTCAAAAGAAATTTCGCCGTTGGTTGAAGACGAAATAAAAAATTTTGACGTAAATAAAATCATAACGTCCGCCGTTAAAGTTGTCACGAAAGAAAAAAATTCCCGCCGAATTTTAATAATGCTTTTTGAAACCGGCAGGAAAATTTTAAATTCTGAAAATATGCAACGTGAACTTTTTAAAAAAATCAGGGAATTGCGAATTGCATACGAGGGCGACAGTATTGGGCGTTCAATGGTACTTTCTTCAATGAATTTGACTGACGAAAAAATTTTGTCAATCATGAATGAAAATATTGAGGCGAAAATTGCAACTACGATTGACGCGCTGAAAGCCGATCAAGTTCTTTCGACCGAAAAAAATAAAATTGCGCGGGATTTGATGAAATCTTTTTCAAATGCCGTAAAATCTGCCGTTGAAAATATTAACGTCGAAAATTTTCAAGCTGAATTTGAAAATATTTTCTGTTCAAAGGTTGATGTAGCCGTTTATATTAAAAAATGGCTGTCACAAAACAATAATTTTTGGCAGGACGAAGTTAACAATCTTGTTGACAGGAAAGTTGACGAATTTATAAAAAATGCCGATTTACAAAAAAATTTTGATACGCTTATAAAAAATATGATTGAAAATTTGCTGGACGCATACCACGATCAAATTAACGCGCTTATTCGTGAACGCCTTGACAAATTGGACGACGATAAACTGA
>CAJOGS010000258.1:0-1023 GCA_905234045.1 uncultured Selenomonadaceae bacterium
GCAAATGCTCGTACTCCTCGCATTTGCAAGAAAGACGCTTTTTGCGGCGTTAATTCGCTTCACGCTCATTCGCACGCCGCCTGCGCCGCACGTCCTGTGCGGCATCTTAGTTTTTCGCTCTTAGTCAGCAAAATTTTTTTGTTCATCAGCAGTTTTGCAGTTCAAATATTTATTCAACAGCCACTACCAACTAACTTTACCAACATTTTCTAATTTTCAGGATTAATATCAGAAAAAATTACCGGCAATTTTTCATTGAGTATTTCATAAATTTTCAAAGCAATTTCCCGCATTTGCGGATGTGCGCGTTTTGAAGTTCGCAATTTCAAAAAGTGCCTCCATTCCCGCAAATTCGCAGTCATAAATATTTCCGTTTTCAAACTGTTTGGCAATATGGAGCGTGCTTGTTCGGGGCGCGCTCCTTTTTCGCGCATCATTAAATAAATATGCTCAACAAATGCCATAGTTTGCCGCCATGTAAAATAATTTTCGTCGTCTTCAGACCAAAAACACGGTTTTATAAAAGTCAATTCGCCGCCAAATTTATTGCCGCTGTAATCGCAATAGCGGGAACTTTCTTGAGAATAACTTGCCAATCTGTGGCGCACAATTTCATGAGTTATACCTCTGTCGCAGATAATTTTGAAAGTTATGCTGACGTGTTCCAAAACTGATTCATGCCCGCTTTTTATAATGTTCGCAATAAATTTTTCGGCGGACGTATCTGAAATATTTGATTCAGACTTGTAACAAACTCTTCCTGCGCGTTCGATATGTTTCATAATCTCGGCGGGATTCAATTCCTGCGCGAGTTCAACCGATGCTTCAATAATTTTCAAGGCAATTTCCCCTCACTGATTTTTATAAACTAAATTATTTTTGACGGTAAAACCGTTATTTTTCAAAACTTGTTGAGTTGAGGCATTTTTACCGCAGACTTTCAATTCGTGTAACATACGGGCGAAAATGTGCAACTCCATTCCTTCGACAAACGGGACTTTATGCACGGCGTTACCGTGTGCA
>CAJOGS010000258.1:1080-3849 GCA_905234045.1 uncultured Selenomonadaceae bacterium
GGAAAGTTTATTAAAATCAATTTTTAAATCTGAAAAAAATTTTTCCTCACTGCGAAAATAAATTTTATTGCCGCGCAGGTCTAAAAAACTTTCGGCAACAATTTTTTCGGCGTCATCGGCAATATTGTAACCTTTCAAAAGTCTTGAAAACATTGGCAAAGACATTCCGCTCACAAATGGCACTTCGCAAATTTGGCCGTCATTCTTTATAAAAATATTTTTGGCATCAGCAGCATGCGCAGAAAAATATTTTACAACGTCATTGAAAGGATTTTTTTCAGGTTCAGCAGTTTTAATTTTTTCGGTTTCAGGCGCAGGCGTCGGAATTTTTTCGGGAACTTTTACAAACTTTGAAATTTTTTCTTCAATCAAATAAATTTTATTGTTCTCAAGTTTCAACGAACTGTCAGCAATAATATTTTTAACAGGCTTGGCATTTTGGATAACATTCAGCATAATCAAAATATTTGTGAACGTTGAAATATTTATCCCGTCGAAAAATGGAACTTCAACAGAATTGCCCGCATAATTTATTTGAATGAATCGAAATTTTGACTCATTTTTTGTAAAAAAAGTTTTCATTTGCGGCTGAATTTTTTTTTGGCAAATTTCTCGAATTTTTTCGGCAGTCGATTTTTGAGAAACAGTTTTAACCGGCTTAGTCGCAATTTTAACCTTTTCGGCGGCATTCAAATCGGTTTTAAAGTCAACAAGTTCGATAAAATCGGGATTAATTCGCAAATCGTAAAACATAGCCTTCAAATTTTTGTGTCCGTTGCCGTCAGAAACAAAAATAACTTTGCGCTTTTGATCGGTTGCAAGTTTAATCGCCGCCAAAAAATCTCTGTCGCTTGAAATAATTATTATCGTGTCAACTTTCGGCTTTTCAAAAATAGTTTTTGCAATTTCGGTACAAAGCCACGTATCCGCCGAATTTTTGCCGAAAAAACAATTTTTGACATTATAGCCCGCCTCAAGATACTTGCTTGAAACTACCGACTCATTGCCGAATATGTCAACCTGCTCAACAGAATATTTACCGCTAAATTTTTCAATGGCTTTAAAGCCAATTTCGGGTTTTATGTTTTCTGCGTCAATAAAAATTTGTGCATTCAATGGATCATTCCTCAAAATTTTTTTGCGCTTATTTTATCATATTATTTCAAGTGTTCAAATATCGCCATAACAAAATATGTAAAGCCCGCCGCAATCAGAGGGCCTACGGCAATTCCTTTGAAGAAAAAAACGCCCGCCATTGTTCCGACAATCAGCGCGGGAATTACATTTGGATTTTCTTGCATAAGCGGGACGCCCAAGCCGCCGGAAATTGCCGCCAATAATCCTGCAATTACTGCCACAATTCCAATCGGCGTTTTGAATGAATCAATCATTGTGGAAATTGTAACCGTGCCGTTTGCTATCGGTACCAAAATCGCCGCCGTCAAAATTATTATTCCAAATGTTAAACCGTGATCGCCGAAATAGTTCAGCATTTCTGCAGAGCCGAGAAATTTTATCGCCAAAACTATTAACGCCGCATAAACTACCGTCATATTGTGTCCGACGAAACTTAAAATTAAAATTGCGCCAAGTGTTAAATATTCATTCATCTTTGTAACCTTCAGGATTATTTTTGTGCCAATTCCACGCAGTGGCGATAATTTTTTCAACGTCTGAAAATTGCGGCGTCCACTTCAAAATTTTTTTGGCTTTATCACTGGAGGCGATTAACTGCGCGGGATCACCTGCGCGGCGCGTTCCAATTTCGGTTTTAATTTTTTTGCCGACAACTTTTTCAGCCGCCGTGATAATTTCTTTGACTGAAAAGCCCGTGCCGTTGCCCAAATTAAAAATATCAGACTTGCCGCCGTTTCGCAGATAATTTAACGCCAAAATGTGCGCGTCCGCCAAATCCAAAACGTGGATATAATCACGAATACAAGTACCGTCCGGCGTCGGGTAATCGTCGCCAAAAATTGTAATATGGTCGCGTTTACCGAGCGGCACTTGTAAAATCAGCGGAATTAAATGCGTTTCAATTTTATGAGATTCGCCAATTTCGCCGCTTTCAATCGCCCCCGCCGCGTTAAAATATCTTAAGCTGACATATCGCAAATTTGGTATCCATTTAATCATTCTTTCCATAATTAATTTTGATTCGCCGTAAGGATTAGTCGGCGCGGTTGTGTCAGTTTCTTCAATCGGAATTTTTTTCGGTTCGCCGTAAGTCGCCGCGCTTGAACTGAAAACTATTTTATCGACGCCGAATTTTTCCATTGTCTCCAGTAAAACTTGCATGCCGTAAACGTTATTATTGAAATATTTCAGCGGTTTTTGGACACTTTCGCCGACTATTGAATTTGCCGCAAAATGTATCACGGCTTCAATTTCATTTTCTGTAAAAATTTTTTCAAGTGCCGCCGCGTTTCTGATGTCGTCTTCATATAAGCGCACAGACGATTTTAAAGCCGCCCTGTGTCCTGTTTGAAGGTTATCTATTACAACTGCTTCTTCGTTGCATTTTAACAGCTTGTAGACCGTGTGAGAGCCTATATAACCTGCGCCGCCGCAAACTAAAATTGCCAATTTATTCGCTCCTTTCTTTTCAGATTGTCAGTGTTTCAGATGTTCAGATGGTCAGTGGTCAGATTGCCAGTACTAACCACTAAGGCGTGATGAAAAATTTAGTTTTCAATTTTTTTTATTGAACGTACTTTTTCTTTGTCTTGTCAAAGAGCAAATCCTCCTACTCGTCGAATTTGCAAGTAC
>CAJOGS010000259.1 GCA_905234045.1 uncultured Selenomonadaceae bacterium
TTCACGCCTGTGGAGACTATGTAAGACGCGATACTTGCTATCGTGCAACAGCCGATGAAGCAGGAAGCTCCGACTTCTTTAAGTCGGAGTACCTTCACAACTCTCATTTTAGTTGTATTTTACACTTAGTCAGTCAACTACCCCACGCCTAAAGGCGGGGGCTTCTCGGCGCTTTTAGGTGAAATAAAAAATTTTTCGACAAAATTTTTTCTGTGAATCAATAGACAATTTGCTCAATACCAAACCATTGAGCCGCCTCGTCCCACTTGAATCTAAATTCGCCTCGAGCCACTATCTTAAATTTTGACTGATATTTATACGGAATGATGATCACATCGTTTTGAAATTTAGGTTCCTCGTAAATTACTCCATCTGAACTCTTATAGGCTTCTTGACCATTAAAATAAATGTTACTTATTTTTAGTGTGTCAATGTAGTAAAACCATCTCCCATTTTTTTGTCGTCCGATTATATCAAAATGCGACGTACCGGAATGTAACCTCATCATGTATAAAGTTAATCCACTGTCGGTACTAATTTTGTAAATTGTGTTATGACCTGAGATTGAAATTGTGCAATTATTTTTTCCGCCAAATTTTATATAGGGATTATCTCCATATTTATAAACGCAATGTAGAGCATCTTCACCAATCCCGAAACGTGCCGTATCTTTGGTATAAGTTGTCATGGGTTTCCCTATAAATTTTCCGTTTTCATGGTAGGGAACGCCGTCATTGTACGTTGCTCCTTTAACAACGTAACCGTGATAAGGAGATTGTATGGGAAAACCAATTTCACCGACTTCTACCGGCTGGGAAAAGGTCATCGCAAAACAATCGGCGGAGAAAATCATCATCAAAAATACAACGCCGAGAATTTTTTTCATAAAACTCCCGCCAAAAATATTTTTTGTTTGATTAAAAATTTACGCCACGCGGTACAGGTATGTAAGGCTTATCAAAAAAATTTCTGCCGTAAGCAATGTAAAATGCCGTTTCAGCTAATGGTAAAATGTTACGCGTGTATTTAAAATCGTTAGTGGATACGAGTTCCCATTTTACCGAATGATCTCGTTCGATTATTTCAGCATAAATTTTTTTTGTTTTAAAATTATAGGAAAAATGAGCAGGAAACATTGTTGCCGAATTATAGTAGGCAGATATTTTATCAGGCATTGGACAATAGTAAGCAACGGATCGAACTGAAATAACGCAACCATCGTCAGTTTTTTTCGCATGAACAGAATTTTTATCAATCCAAAAACTTAAACCTGTGCCGCCTCCACCATGAGGATAATAATTTGAGGAATTTCGCCGCAGTCGCAACATTTCTGTCTATCCAATATGTACAACTCGTGTGATCAAGATAATAAGGAGCTCCCGCACTTGCTCCAACAAAGGGATACTTCCATTTTCCGTCATCTTCACGCGGAATATTGCCGACACTTTTATTTCTGTCCATAGTCCTGTCGGTAATGTCATTTGAAATGTTTGCCGCAAAGCAATCAATTGCAAAAATTAACGAAAACAACGTCGCCAAAACAAAAATCTTTTTCATAACACTACACCTCAGCAATTTTCTTTTGCATTTCAACAACAATTTTCAAATTCCTGTTGAAATTTTTTTGAAAATTTACTTTAAATGCGTGCTGATATATAATAGAAAAAATTTTTAGGAGGATTTTTATGGCTAATCGTCCCGTATACGTTGTTTTGAAAAAATTCCCTTATGTTCAGCGCATTGACACGGAATTTAAATTTTTTCTCGGATTTTCGGAAAAGCAGAAGAGATTGAGCATTAACAGCTTGCATAATTCTTTTTTGGAAAAATTTCCCGACAAATCTGTTTTGGAAATTTCCTCGAAAAGTGAAATTGAACTCGGCGTAAAACTCAGTGCTTTCAATTTGCAAATTCCTTTGCCTGAATTTGATAAAAAAATTTCTGTCGAATGTGCTTTTCAAGGAAGTAAAATTTTTGAAAACGGCGGTCCATATACCGATTTATTTTATAAAACTTCCCGCGAGGCAAAAAAAGATTTTCGGATTAAAAACAGCGGAAATTTAATCGCTTTCAAATTTTTTGATTATGAATTTCCGCTTGAGCCGAAAACTTATTTTTATGACTGGCTTTATATCAACGCCCTTAACGCAAATTCGGATTTCAAAAATGATATTCTGAAATATGACTGCTTTACTGACATTGAATTTAATCCGAAAAAATCTTTAAACTGTCAGGCAAAGGCGGCGGCTGTTTTTGTCGGTCTGAATCGTGCAGGGATAATCGGCGATGATCTCAAAGACGAAAAAAATTTTTTGAAAATCGTTTATCAGAATTCAAAATAAAAAAAACTCCGACAAATTTTTTCATCGGAGAATTTTTTTTGCAAATCAATAAATAATTTGTTCAACGCCGAACCACTGCGCCTTGTCATTCCATTTAAATCGAAATTCGCCGATTTTTATTCTGCCTCTATTTATTTTTTCAATACTAATTATTACCGTATCGCCTATGCAAGTGCAATCTGACAAATAAATTTCTCTGCTTGAACCGAAATATTCATTTTTTAACCTTGATTAGCAAGAAATCCCCCACTTCTACAAGTGGCGGGATGAATTGCGCTTGACACGCTAAAATCATTGCAGTAGAATACAGGCGTTGCATAAAGTGTCGCTTGTTCGGCACGGCAACATAGTACCGATGGTTGGACGGGAATTCACGCCTGTGGAGACTATGTAAGA
>CAJOGS010000260.1 GCA_905234045.1 uncultured Selenomonadaceae bacterium
ATTTTATATAATATCACAGAAAATCCTAAAAGTCGTCCGCGAAATTCGTCAGTTTTATGACTCGGAATTTTTATCGACGCAAGAAAAAATTAGAGACCATCATTTCTTATTGTCTCAATGATTTTGCCGATATTACTAGTTAAGTGTTGTAAACACTGGTGTATATCTTGATTTAGAAACTTTTCTTGTTCAATGGCAATATCGACATCCTTAGCTAAGTTCCCTATCTCTTTATTAGTTTTTGAGTTAATATTTGTGCGATTAAATAATAATCTATATGAAAAACGCTGCCCATCAATTTTTTCGTTCTTCAAGAGTTTATCCATGTTAGGCAGAATATCTTCTTTGTACGAATTTGGGAAATGCAATAGAAGAAAAAGTTCAAAATTAGGACGGGTAATTCCAAGCACATCGTTGAACTTTTCTCCTAGCGCAACTACTTCATCATAATTTTTCACTTTATCGCTAAAAATATCGGCATCGAAAACAATAACCATCTTGTCATGGTTACGGTCAAAATGTAAATTTACGTTGTCTTTTTCACGCTCAGCAAATTGAATTAAATTCATAGGATATGAAATATCTCTGTCCTTTTCAGTCTTTTCCCATAACTGGAGTTCTATCGAAGAATGAATACGTAACTGTTTACGCAAATTAATTAATTCGCGAAAGTACCAAACCTCAGTATTTGCGCCTTCACAAATAAAAACGTATTTGCGGAAAGGCTCTATCTTTCTCTCGTCTGAACGTTTATTCCAATTTGTATAAAGTCTAATCGAAGGCATATTCGTGAAACCTAAAGCTCGAAAATACAGGAATTGCACCATATCGACCGTCTAAATATGCTTTACTCAATACTTTATCGTAGCGTTCCTTGAACCGGTCTAGTGAATACAGTGTACTGTTATTGTCAGACGAACGTTCTACAAACCAAATTTCATCGCGCCTAAAAAAATCTCTATCCATTATAGAAGCCTCGTGAGTGGTAAAAATTAGCTGATTGCGAGTCTTTGCATGTAGTTCATTAAATAACTTCAAGAAATGCTGCGTCAGTTTAGGATGAAGACTGCGTTCTAATTCATCCACTATAAAAACAGCATCATCAGTATCCGTCAATAACATATCCAGCAAATCGAACAAACGCCTCGTACCGTCCGATTCTTCTTCAAAACCAAAATCAAAAAAAGATTCTCCGTGCTTCATCTTGATTGTAGTAACTTTAGGCTCACCAGTATCATTTACCTCTAGGCTAAAGAAATTTTTATCGGAACGCATAGACAAATTTACGTGCCGCATTCCAAACTTTTCCATACGCTGACGAACGTCCGCCATAATTTCGTTAAAAATATTCTCGGGCAACATCTTTGTCAATTCATTCAGACTAATTTCTTCAATCCTTATGTTACTAATGCCAGTGTCAAACGTCGCAATTAAACTATTGATAAGTTTTAAGGAATCAGCATCGTAATAGTAACGGAAATCCGTAATAGGCGCATTAGGAGTATATATGAAAATATTATTTATCAGCCATTGAAAAACATTCTTAAAAATTATTAATTTAGAATCTTCGTCTATTTTTTTGTTTCTATTCATCTCTGTCAAAAACAGCGATGTGTCATTATCGGAAAAATCTTCTGAATATGTGATAAGTCGTTTTTTATCTTGCGTAGACAAAGATAGCTTCGTGCTTATCTGCTGTGCAGCTTTTACATCTCTATGAAAAATACAGCGAGAAGAACCATTTTGATAAAGTTCATACAGCCACTCACCTGTAATTCTACGATTGGAGAGTACTGCGGTGAAACCGTAAGCGTAAAAAGAGTCGCGAACTGAAAATTGAATTTCAAAAAAACTTTCCCTATGCTTATTCTCAGCATTATTTTTACAAAATAACTGAGATGACCATGAAGGCAGTCCTACTTTTAATGTCATTAAAAAGAATCTGAAAAAATCAACAAGATTTGTTTTACCCGATGCGTTTGCTCCGTAAACAACACCATAACGCAATAGCTTAGTACTTTTTATCTGCATACGATGCTCAGGACTAGTCCTAATCTTACTAGACGAAATAAGAGTAAGCTCTGAAAGCCGCTCGAACGACTTAAAGTTCTCTAGCAAAATTTTCGTTATCATACTCTATCTCTCCTTTTTGTTTATATTAGCAAGTCAAAATCAAAAAGTCAAGAAATATTTTATTATTTAACGAATTTTCCGCTAAATATTAGCACAATTTCTCTACGTCCATAAGTTAAGGTAGATTTCAAAAAACACAGCGCGTAAAAACTAAAAAACCGCTAAGGAAAAAGACCCAAAACTGACTTGACTAAGACCGAAAAATTAGTCAGTTTTACGAAAGGTGTCTTGGAACTTTTATCGATGTGAATTTTTCTATCTTCGCTCGTTCTTCTCTGCATATGCGGTTCGCAAACTCTTCGACATAAAAGCAAAAAGTCAACTAAAAATTTTTGGGTTTTAGGTAAAACTGCAACACAAGGCGAGTTAAGAAACGCCCAAAAACTTTTTATGCCACCTACAGCAAAATCACGTGTCTTTTATCCCGCTGAACGATTGATTTTTTTTCTCAGCTCAGAAAACCTTTCCTGCTTTCTAAAAAGACGCGTGATCTAGCGGGCCCTCAACAAAAAAAGCAGAGGTAAGA
>CAJOGS010000261.1 GCA_905234045.1 uncultured Selenomonadaceae bacterium
TATTGCATTTAGGTTCGATAAATTAGCTGTTTGCTTTTTGAATTTTGTGTTACTTGCCGCTTCGGTTATTCACTTTTAATTTACCAACAGCCCCTAATAATTTTGATATACGATATTGATTATAAATGATTCTTGTGATAAACTTTAAACTGGCGGTAAACAGTTGAGACACTGCAAGTTTACTGCTAATCAAAACGGCTGAAATTTCTTTAGGTGACGCGCAGTCTTAAAAAATTTCAGAAGTGGAGCGTAAATGCTAACCTGAAAGGTGACAAGCATGGAAATTATTTTAGCAGAGTATTTGGGATTTTGTTACGGCGTGAAACGTGCGATAAAAATTGCAAAGAAACACGCGGACGGTAATAGTTGTACACTTGGACCAATAATTCATAATCCGCAGATGGTTGAACGTCTTAAAAGCGAAGGCGTCGGAATGACTGAAGATTTGGATTCAATGGACGAAGGCACAATTATAATTCGTTCGCACGGAGTAGGTCCAAAGACTTACGAAAAAATTAAATCGAAGGGTTTAAATCTGGTTGATGCAACTTGCACACACGTTAAACGGGCGCAACGTTCGGCAAAAGAATTGGCTGAATCCGGCTACAAAGTAGTTATTATCGGCGAAAAAAATCATCCGGAAGTTAAAAGTATTTTTGAATGGGCGAATGAACAAGCCGTAATAATTGAAAATGTAACTGAAGCCGAAAATTTTTCACCTTGCCTAAAACTCGGTATAGTTTCACAAACAACAATATCTGAAGTACAATTCAGCGAAATAGTTCTGCGATTGTTGAATAAGTCCAGAGATACTCGCATTTTGCGAACAATCTGCACGGCTACGGAACAAAGGCAGAAAGCGGCAATGGAATTGGCGGAAAATGTTGATGTAATGCTTGTAATTGGCGGCAGAAACAGCGCAAATACTACCAAACTTGCGAAAATTTGCGAAAGTAAATGCAAAACGTACCACATAGAAACTGCAGAAGAAATTTTGCCGGAATGGTTCAGCCAATGTAAAAAAATTGGTATAACAGCGGGAGCCTCAACACCCGACTGGATTATCAGGGAGGTTTCAATAAAGTGTCAGATGATGTAAAAAATTCTGAGGATATGGGAAGTTTACTCGACGCGGCGGATAATATGGAAAAAATCCACGAAGGCGAAATCGTCGAAGGTACAGTTGTACAAGTAAATCGTAGTGAAGCGTTTGTTGATATCGGTTACAAGCAAGAAATTCCAATTCCAAAACGTGAACTTGCTTTTCCGGAACCGGAATCAGCTGAAGATGTTGTAAAAGTCGGCGACAAAATCGACGTTTACATTCAATCACTCGGCGGCGAAAACGGCGGCGCACTTTCAAAAGTTAAAGCCGACAGAATGAGCGGCTGGAAAGAATTGGATAACGTCAAAGAAAACGGCGGCACCGTTCAAGCTAAAGTTTCTCAAGTTGTCAAAGGCGGACTTGTAGCATTTGTAAATGGAATTCGCGGTTTTATCCCCGCATCTCAAATGGAACTCCACTTCGTTAGAGATCTTTCTGTTTATATTGATCAAACTATCGAAGCAGTTCCGATTGAAATAGATATTGCAAAGCAACGCCTTGTACTTTCCCGCCGTCCGCTCCTTGAAAAGGAACGCGCAGGAAAACAGAATGAACTTTTTGACAAATTGGAAGCGGGACAAACTGTTAAAGGTGTTGTAAAACGTTTGGTAGACTACGGAGCATTTATCGATGTCGGCGGTATTGACGGCTTGGCGCACATTTCCGAACTTTCTTGGGAACGTATCAGCAAGCCTGAAGAAGTTTTGAAAGTCGGCGACGAAATCGACGTTTATATTAAAAATGTCGATAAAGATGCTCAAAGAATTTCGCTTTCAGTCAAAAATACTCAAAAAGACCCTTGGAGTGAAAAAGTTGAAAAATATTCTGAAGGGCAAGAAATTGAAGGCAAAATCGTTAAACTTACAAAATTTGGCGCGTTTATGGAAATTGAGCCTGGTTTTGACGGCTTAATCCCGATGGGCGAGCTTTCAGACCGTCGTATTGAAAGTGCTGATGAAGCAGTTCAGTTGAATCAAGTTGTTAAAGTTAAAATTATGCGTATAGACGCAGACCGCAAACGTATTTCACTTTCAATTAAAAAATGCAAAACTTCCGAAAAGCAATAATTTTTGGAGCGTGTTTTATATGAAAAAAATTTCGGCTCTTATTTGCGGCGCAGTTTTGGCAACTTCCGCCGTCTGTTCGGCTACAGTTTCGCCTGATATTATCAGTATCGGCAAAATTGTACCGGGTATGGCTGTTTCTGAAGTTATTTCAATGTATGGGCAACCTGTCAGCAAAAAAGGCGATGAATTGAAATTTCAAGGATTCACGATTGAAATTGACGACAAAAGACCGAATATCGTTGAAGAAATTGAAGTTTACGGCGGCACACTTGCCACGCCTAACGGCGTTCAAATTGGGCAGAGTCTGGAGGTTTTAAATAAAACTTACGGCACTGCCGACAAAGTTGACGAAGATTTTAATGAAGTCGAATACGAATATTACAGCCATGACTATTCAAAGACAATAAAATTTGAAGTCAGAAACGGCGTTATCACGAAAATTAAATGTAAAATTCAAGATTAGATAAATTTTTCAAATTAAAAAG
>CAJOGS010000262.1 GCA_905234045.1 uncultured Selenomonadaceae bacterium
TTGACACGTTGTTCAGCTCTATCAACCACTTTGTCGGCAATTTTATCGGAAATTTTTTCTGTCGCACTAGAAACAACTTTTTGAAAATTTTTATTTAAAAATTTCACAAAATCATCTCCTAAAATAAAAAAATGCGGAAATTAAATTTTTTTGGTGAAACATCAAGATTTTTTCTCGCTTAAGAGCGTGTTTCCGAATTTGTCTAATCTTGAAAAAAGCCCGAACCATGTAAAAGCTCGGACTTTTTTTATTTTTGTTTTATGCAGTTAAATTTCTGCCTTTGACAAAATTATTTTTGATTTTGAGTGAAATACTCAAGTTCTGCCTTTGCAACTTCATGACAGTCGTTGATATAATTCACGCCGATTTCTTTTATAATGTTGTATCCCGCCGCTGCTGAAACAACCCAGCCAATTATCGGAATATATTTTGTAACGCTTTTTTTCAATTCCTTTGAAGCAAATTGTTTCAGCAAAATTTTAATGCCTTCTTTAGTTGCAGTTTCAAAAAGTTTTTCTGCAACAGGAATTGCTTTTTGCGCCGCCGCAGTTCCAAGCTCATACAAAATAGTTTTAACATTATTTTCAATTCCAAAAATTTCGCGGAAACTTGAAAACATTTTCATTATAAGGGGAATATCAGCCGCAATATCAACGCCGGGAATAGGAATCAAGCCGCCTGCTGCACCTGCCCAAGCATAATAATCCAACTTATCAAGACAAATGGATTTTTTCGCGTCCAAATCTCTAATTGAAGAGGCTCTAAATTCTGCCATCAACTTTGATTGTTTGATTTTTGAAATATTCACACCTAAAATATCTTGTTTGAGTTCCTCAACGCCTTTAATTCCCCTGTCCTTCCTGCAACAGGTGAAGTAAACTTTTTCGGAACGGTTTTGCATTTTGCCGCAGACATCTTTTGTAATTTCGGCTTTTAATTCATCAAGACTTTTCTCGTCGTCATAAATGTCGTCTTCTTTGTTGCGGACAATGAAAAATGGATGCTCACGCTCGGAACGCCATTTTTTCAAATTTTGAAATAAAGTTGCATCTGCATCAAGCAATTTGCCGTCAAAGACAAACAAGTATAAGTCGTACTGCTCCGGACGAAATTCTCTCAACCAATCTTCAATGCGAAAACGCTTTGTACCATAACCCGGCAAATCTACAATCGTCAAACCTTCAGAAAGTTTTTTTTCATGCATTTCGACAGTTGTATCGGTATGTACTCCGACTTCAAAAATTTTTCTGCCGACAATGTTGTTAATCAAGCTGGATTTACCTGCACCGGGCTGACCGATTAAAGCAACTTTAACTTCAGTTTCCATATCTTGTTTGATGCGTTCAAATTTTCTTCTCAATTCATCAACACTAGCCATAAAAAATTCCTCCTAAAAAATTTTAATATCTTGCAGAAAGTGTCGGAACTTCGCGCGAAATTTCCTCAACTTTTTCTGAAATAAGTTTATCCATAACATCTTCGGCAAATCTGTAGCAGTAACCATTGTATTCTTCGCCGGCGTAACTTGCCATTTTATAACCGATTCCTGCAGAAACAGCTTGCCCAATAAAAGGAATATATTTTGCAACGCTTTTGACTGCAACGCGACCTGCAAATTGTTTCAGCAAAATTTTAATACCTTCTTTTGTCGCAAGTTCCAACAATTTTTTTGCAACAGGGATTGTGTATAAAGTTGCATCGCCTTCCGAAATATCGTAACAATTTCTGATGTCTCCAAAAATGTTGTAATAAATTGCCAAATCCGCCGCGACATCAACGCCGGGAATTGGATTTAAACCATTTGCTCCGGCAACCATACTTCCACTTTCAATTTCACTTTTTGCGCGACGGTTGGCACTTTGCAGATAACTGTTTTTTTCTTGCGTGAACTTTGAAATAATTCTTTCACGCCAAATTTTTTTAAAATCCGTCCTTGCAATGGCGTTCGTCAACGTATCAACACCGAAACTATATCTGCAGTCGGTAAAGTAAACAGGTTCATTGACAAAGCCAAGTTTCTTCACGTCATTGCGGATAATATCTTTTTCATTGTCATTTAAATCGCTGCTAAAATTTCTCACAATGAAAAGCGGACGATTGCGCTCACGATTCCAATTTTTTAATTCAGAAAATAATTTGCTGTCACCTTCATGCAATTTGCCTTTGAAAACCAAAATAAAAATATCGTACTTTTGCGGAGAAAATTTTTGTTTCCACCTGTCGAAAGTAAACATTTCTGTATCATAGCCCGGCGTATCGACCAATTTTTGAAAAATCTGCGGAAAGTCATATTCTTGCGCAGATTTTGTGGTATCTGTACCTACTCCGGTTTTAGCAACTTTTTCACCGACAAGTTTATTAATAAGCGTCGATTTACCTGCGCCGGGCTGACCGACAACTGCGATTCTTGAATAAGCAGGTTCATTTTTTTTGATATTGCTCAAAAGATTGTTAAACTTTCCAGCCAATGCCATAAATTTTGCCTCCTCGAAATTTAATTCTCAAATTTGCGATTAACAGTTCAAGTGTGCGGCTTGTCGCCATTTTTGCGCGGACATTTGCCGGGCTGAGGTCTGCCCATTGAAACAAAACGAATTTCTTTTTTTCCGCAGTGACTGCACATGTACTCAATTCTTTTTGTCGCCATAAA
>CAJOGS010000263.1 GCA_905234045.1 uncultured Selenomonadaceae bacterium
ATTTGGGCTTACCGCCTCAACAGTTTTTTGAAGTCCGACAACTATCCACGGTTGTCGCCCTGCCTCTGTTATGTACCAGCCGACAGAATTTGCGATAAACGGCAACGGCAAAAGTAACGGCAACATTTTAAAATAACAGGAAAAATCTCTGATTCTGTCACTGAAGAAAAACGCAATAACGCCCAATGCCAAAACTGTCAGCAACATTAAACAGCCGACGCCTATCATAATGCGGAAACTCCAAAACATTCCCTTAACGTCAGGAATATAATAACCCTGCCCGTATTTTTCCATTGCTTCTTCTTGTAAATCGTTAATGCCTTTAACTTCGCCGCTGAAAGAATTGTACAGCATAAAAGTAAACATTTTCGGCACAATAAATTCAATGCGGTTGTAGCCTTCATCTTGATTAATATCCGCGTAAATTGCGAAAGGCGCGGGGTCTTCAGTTTCCCAAAGTGCCTCCATTGCAGAAAGTTTCATAGGATTAGCTGTGTGCAAATATTGAGTGTGCAAATGTCCGCTGCCCATAACGCCCATAATTCCGACGAAAGTAAAAAGCACTGCGCGACGCAAAGTCCGCACAAACATTTCACGAGAAATTTCATCAGCAGAAATTTTCCACGCGCTGACAACTATAACCAAAAATCCCGCCGTTGAAATTCCGGCAAAGAATGAATGAAAATATTCGCCGAAAACATAAGGATTGGTAACCAAATCAAAAAAGCTGTCCATAACGGCGCGCCCGTCTTCGATTCTGTAGCCTACAGGGTGTTGCATAAAACTGTTTGCAACGAGAATCCAGAACGCCGAAAGATTACTTCCAAACGCAACGATCCAAATACACGCGCAATGTAATTTTTCGCTCAATTTATCCCAACCGAAATACCAAATGCCGATGAAAGTTGATTCAAGGAAAAATGCAGTTAAAGCCTCCAACGCAAGCGGCGCGCCGAAAATATCGCCCATAAATCTGGAATATTCTGACCAGTTCATGCCAAAATGAAATTCTTGTACAATGCCGGTTACAACGCCCATTGCGAAATTAATTAAAAAGATTGCGCCAAAAAATTTTACAAGTTTTTTCAGTTTGATTCGCTCTTCGTAACTGCCGCTTTGAATGTACCACGTTTCAAGCAACGCCACGAAAATTGACAAGCCCAAAGTTATCGGGACAAAGAAAAAATGATAAAAAGTCGTTATCGCAAATTGTAGCCGCGATAAAATTAAAGCGTCCATAGGAAAAACTCCCTTCGGTCGTTTGTAGTGCGGTAGTTCGGTAGTGCGATAGCAATTTACTATAACATTAACACACTAACACACTACCCCACTAACACACTACCCCACTACTAATTCGGAGCTTTGAAGGAAGGCGGAAAAATTCGGCGTCGTCTATTCGCCGTGTTGCCACGACTCAAAGTAAAATCTGTTTATAAAAACATTCTGATTTACGGAAGTGTACTGACGAATTTTTGAAATTGCGCTTGTGGCATTTTGGAATTTTCGATTAAAGAAATTTTGATTGTACGTCAAATTAGCGAACCATTACATATTTCTTTAAAAGAAATTCAAAAATTTTTTTGCACAGCCTCTCAGTTCATCTGCGCTTGAACCGACTCAACCGAAAAATTTCTGCCCTCTTTCAAAGCTCCGAACTTTTGAAAATTAATCGGCGTTTGAAAAATCTTCCAAAATTTCAGCCGCGCTTGCGTGCGTATCGAACGGCAAAATATAATCAACTTGAGTATTAATTAACGCGGCGTCAATTTCGGCGGAAATTTCATCAGCATTTGATTGAAGTTTTTGTACAAGGTCGCGCACTTTGTTTCTGTCAAAATCAATCGTCGTCACAACTTCGACATCATAGCGAAATGTAGTTTGGTTGCCGTCCTTGTTGAAAATATAGCCGGTACCGGCGTTTTTTCTCAAAATGCTTTTACTTTTAAGTTGCCGAAGTTCGCGCAGAATTTTAGCCGCGTTATGGCGTTTTTTATTCACGTCAACGGCGGTATCAATGTCAAACTGCATTTTAGATTTTGCCGAGTGAATAGCCTTTGCAATTTTTTCGCGTTCATCAATCAGCACAAGCAAAAAATTTATGACTTTGTTGGCGTCGTAAATTTTCACGTCGTAATTTGTAACGTCAAGATTTTCATCTTTTTGATCGTCCGCCGCCTTTTTGCGGAAATGTTTTTCAACAATGCGCGTTACGTTTTCTTCAGTTGAAAGGTACTCCGTGAAATGTTCAAAGAGTTCATTAATTTTATTTTGAGCCTGAAAAGCTTCCTTCAAATTCATTCTGAAAAACTCCTTTCGTTGTAGTTTTGTAGTTAGAATCTTTTTAATATTTTTAAGAATAGGAAACGGCGGTCAAGGACGACCGCCGCCGCCATTGATTAGCTAAAGAGCATGCCTTGCTACGCAAGCTACGCAGGATTGAATCTCTGGCGGAATAAACGCCTTTTCTTTTGTTATTTTTCTTTAGTGGATGTAGGTAAAATACTGAAAAAGTAGACTGAGAACAGTAAAGTTGGTGCGCGCACGGATGCGCGCTCAGTTAGCCGCCGCGCGCAGGTCGCGTGATGCGACCGCAGTATGCGCGGCTAGCGTTTTCTTTGGTACTTTCTTTTTCGCAATGCAAAAAGAACTAATAAGAGTTTAGCAACATGCCATAGAAAAAAATTTAAATTTCCAAAATAAAAAATCTCAGCAACTAAGAATTTAACAATACACATCAGCAAAGAAAAATTATTTTAAATATTTAAATTGAAAAAATAGAACTTTACCGACATGCCCTAAATTTCTATTGCTTGACGTTTGACAATGCGTCTAAAGCGTCTGTAAGGCGTTTTAAGCCCTCTTCACGCCCCAACAAATATAAAATCTCTACCACGCCGCCCGGCGTCACTTTTTGCCCCGATATTGCGATTCTCAACGGCCACATAACCGTCCCTGTCTTCAAGCCGGAATTTTCGGTAAACGCGGCTATTTTTTCATTCAAAGTGTCAAGCGTCCAATCTTCGACTTTTTCAAGCATTTCAAGCGCAGGTTTAATTATTTCGATAGATTTTTCAACTGTAACTTTATTGCGCTTGTTAATGAAAAGTTCAGCATCAAACGGCGGCATTTCCTGCAAGAATTTAATCATTGCGGGAATTTCGCTTAATTTTGCAACGCGGGTTTTAAGCAAACTTGAAAGATAAACTTTTTTAGACGCCAAATTTTCATCAAGTTCGCCGAAAAATTTATCAGCTGCCTTTGCAAATTCTTCGTCAGTCATCGCTTTAAAATATTCGCCGCTCATCCAGTCAAGTTTGTTGTAGTCGAAAACTGCGGGCGATTTGCTCAAGCCGTCCAAGCTGAATTTTTCAATCAATTCCGCCATAGAAAAAATTTCTTGATTCGTGGTTTTAGGATTCCAGCCGAGCAACGCCACGTAATTTGTAATGGCTTCAGGCAAATATCCCATTTCAACCAAATCATTAAAACTGGTTGCGCCGTGCCGTTTGCTAAGTTTTGAAACTGTACCGTCTTCAGATTTTCCCATAACCGGCGCAAGGTGTATAAATGTCGGCAGTTCCCAGCCGAATGCTTTATACAGTAAAACGTGTTTCGGCGTCGAAGTGATAAATTCTGCGCCGCGTATTATGTGCGTAATTCCCATTAAATGATCGTCAATGACGTTTGCAAAATTGTAAGTCGGCATACCGTCGCTTTTCAATAAAACTTGGTCTTCAAGTTCAGAATTTGCGATTGTAATATTTCCGTGTAACACGTCAAAAAAAGTAGTTTCGCCGGTAAGCGGCATTTTTTGGCGGATAACATAGGGCTTGCGCGCAACAATATTTGCTTCGAGTTCTTCTCTGTCAAGGTCGCGGCAGTGGCGATTGTAACCGCCAAATTTTTTTTCTTCATCGTTGGTATTTTCGTCTTCGTGATTGACGCAGAAACAGCGGTAAGCATAACCGTTTTCAACGAGTTCTTCAGCATATTTTTTATAAATTGCCATTCGTTCACTTTGAACATATGGACCGAAATTTCCGCCGTGATGCGGTCCTTCATCGGGAATAATTTTCGCCGCCGCCAAAGTATTTTCAATAAATTCTACGGCGTCAGCAACATAGCGGGCGCGGTCGGTGTCTTCAATTCTCAAAATGAAATCGCCGTCTTGAGACTTTGCGAAAAGGTAGGCATATAACGCCGTGCGTAAATTTCCAATGTGCATGTAACCTGTCGGACTTGGTGCAAAACCAAAACGTGTACGAATTTTTTTCAAAGTTTAAACTTCCTTTCAAACATTCTTAATTATTAAATTCTTTCCAATAGCCGCTGAGAGTGCGGAAAATGATAAATGACGACATTGCGCCGGGGTCTTCACAGCCGATACTTTTATCGCCGAAATAACTGGCTCTGCCTTTTCGCGCAGGAATTGTTTTAGTAAATTCAACGCCGTCCCGCGCCGCGTCTTTGGCAGCAGTTAAAATAGAGTCAAAATTTTTTCTGACGGTATTTTCAGCCTTGAAAGTTTCGTGAATCGGAATCAAAACATCGAGCATAGTTTTATCGCCTTTTTCGGCGCGCCCGCGTCTTTGAATTGCCGAAACAACCGCGCCGAAAACTTTTTCTAAAGTTTCTGCGTCAAGTTTTGAATTTTCATCAACAACTTTAGCCGCCTCCAAAATTCCCGCGCCGTAAAGTGGTCCTGCCGTTCCGCCGATATTCATAACAACCGCTTCGCCGACTGCCTGCAAAACTTCTTTGACATTTGCCGCGTCGTCAAGTTCTTCAAGTACTTCTTCAACCGCCATTGCGCCACGCGCCATATTTAAGCCGTGATCGCCGTCCCCGATTTTTGCGTCCAACTGCGACAAATAATCTTTATTTGCCAAAATTGCCTTGATAACCGCGTCTACTGCGTCTTTTATCATTTTATTCACCTCTGAAAATTTTTAAAATTATTCGTAATAATAACACATATTTTTAAACTGTGCTATAATAAACTTGAGAAAATTAGTTTGGAGATGTTTTCAAATGGGACAAGACATTGGAATTAAAGACATGCGCGCATTTTTTGCAATAGTCGAAGAAGGAAATATCAGCCACGCGGCGCAACGTTTGGACGTTGCACAACCTGCACTCAGCAGACAGATGAAACGTCTTGAAGAAAAGTTAAACGTAAAACTTTTTGAGCGCGGCTCCCGCCGTATTCGTTTAACTGATGCCGGTCGCGTACTTTACGGGCGTATTGAAAATATTCTCGGCATGGTTGACGGTACTGTTCGTGAAATTACCGAAATCGGCACAGGTACAAAAGGCTCAATTCGTATCGGTACCATTACCACTTCCGGCGCAATGATTTTGCCGGATTTAATTTCTGAATTTCATAAAACTTACCCGAATATCACCTTTGAAATTTGGGAAGCTGAAGGCGCAAGAATTTTAGAACTCCTTGACAGCCATTTAATTGAAGTGGCAATTACCCGCACGCAGGTTGATAATCTGGCTTATCAGCTTTTAGTTTTGCCAAATGAACCGCTTGTTATCGTTATGAACAAAAATAATCCCTGCGGCAAAAGTAACGACGTTATTAAACTGAAGGAATTGAAAAAACAATCGTTGATAATTCCTTTGCGTTGGAAATCGATTTTTGAAACGAACTGCAAAAAAGCTAACTTTGAACCAAATATTATTTGCGTTTCTGACAGTGTTGTTCAAGATTTAATGATGGTCAAAAAAAATTTAGGCGTCGCACTTATCCCAATTTCAAGCAGTGAACTTTTGACTGACGGCGATTTAATTTACAAAAAAATTGTTGATCCCGAAATGAAAACTCATACTGTTATTTCGTGGCTCAAAAATCAAACTCTTTCGACTGCTTGCAGTCATTTTATTAATATGCTGAAAAAAATGTACGTAAAGGAAAATTAAAATGGAATTGCAAATTGGATTAAAAAATTCTGTCGCGCAGGTTGTAAGCGAAATTGATACAGCGGTTGCAGTCGGTTCAGGCAGTTTGAAAGTTTTGGCAACACCGAAATTAATTGCGTTGGTCGAAAAGGCGGCGGCTGATTTAGTCGAAAAAAATTTGTCGCCGGAAATGACATCGGTAGGAACTTTGGTAAATTTTGAACACACCGCGCCAACGCCTGTAGGAATGAAAATTTCTGCTGAAGTTGAAATTTCTGAAATCGACGGGCGAAAAATAATTTTTAAAGTTGCGGCATTTGATGAAGTCGGAGAAATTGGACGCGGACGCCACGAAAGATTTATTGTCAATCGTGAAAAATTCCAAATTAAAGCGAATAATAAAATCAGTTGACAAAAAATTTTTTATGTGGTAATATTCCAAAGTCTTAAGCAATAAACTTTTGACACAAGATAAACGGAGTGGTACTCAAGTCGGTGAAGAGGACGGTTTGCTAAACCGTTAGGGTCGAAAGGTCGCGGAGGTTCGAGTCCTCTCCACTCCGCCATAATTTTGAACATTCTACCGTTAGAACGGTTAATATAAGCCCTGCTAAATGCAGGGCTTTTTTACGTTATAAATAAATTTTAAAATTTGACTGAGAACGGTGCGGTTGTTGTTAGTGGTTAGTTGTTAGTGACTAGCGATCTATCTGCTAGGGCGTGTTGAAAAATTATTTGACCTGCTAGCGAAAAATTTTGTTCGATGAGAGCGAAAAACTAAGATGCCGCGCAGGACGCGCGGCTCGGGCGGTGCGTTTTTTTCGCGGACGAAAAAACAGCACCGCAAAAAGCGTCTTTCTTTTTGGTACTTTTTCTTTGACAAGACAAAGAAAAAGT
>CAJOGS010000264.1 GCA_905234045.1 uncultured Selenomonadaceae bacterium
ATACAGTGCCTTTGCAAATCCTTGCGGTAAGTATTTTAAATCTTCCTGATACTGTTTTTGCGCCTTATATAAATCGTAATCCTTTTGAGAACTTGTCAGCCGCATTAAACGATCCTGCGCCGATTCAATTCTGCCCTGAATCCGATCCATTTCACGCTTAAAAGCGTCAGCCTCTTTAGCCGCCGAGTTCGCAATTATCGCGGCAGTTTCTTCGGCGGTTTCTGCTTTTTCAAGTTGTGCCTCTTTCCAGCGTTCAATATCGTAGAGTTGTTTTTCAAAAGCGGAATGAGTTAATCCGTATTCAATGTCCGCCGCCGATTGCAATAAATCTTGAGTGCGTCTTGCCGCATCTTCCTGAATTTTTGCGATTTTATCGGCTTGCTGTTTTTCGTAATTGCTTAACACATCGGCAAGCGCAAATTCAGACTTTTTCAAAGTTTTCGACTCACTGAAATTATCGCTCATTTTTGCCAAATCGATTTTTCTCTGGATTTTTTCCAATCGGCTTTTTAAATTTTTATCGGTACTGCTCTCAATTCTTTCTAGAAGGTCTTTTTCAAATCGCTCCAAAGCCGATAATTTTTTTTCAATCTCCTCCCCGACTTGCTCTTCAACATCCCGCGCCCCTGCGTCAAGCTGTATTGTTTCGGCAAAAAGCATTTTATCCAATATGCCGCCAATTCGGCTTGCCTCGCTTGCAAGTTCAGCCCCAAAATTTTTTATTATTTTCGTCGATTCGCCTACATCTGCCCTCAATCCCTCTACATCAAGCCCCAGCGCAATATATAATGCTCCCGCCACAATATCTTTTTCACCCGTCATTTTTTCACCCCAGTTTTTATCCATAAAAAAAACTGCCCGAAAGCAGTTTTTTTTTTCAAACCCGCCGATTTAACGGCACAATATACTATCTCAAGTCAACACAAAGCGCATCTTTCTCGGAACCGTTGAAACCGTTTTCACGAATTTTCAGCCAAGCCATTTTTTTTCTCACCGCCGCAGTAATCAACGCTTCCAAAAGCACTTTAAACACTGCGGGCTGGTAGTTGCCGACATCGTCATACAAATTGCGAATCGCGCAGTCCAATTCATTCAAATCATCGTGTGCATTTTGGAAATCGCTCAAAAGCATTTTCAAATTTTCGCAAACCATTCTATCTGACCTCCTTTTTAGGAAAAACCATTTTCAAAGCCATTGCGAAATTTAAAAACAAGTCGCGCCCTTCCTTACTCATTCTGCTGTAATCGCTAAGTATAGCCGACTGTTCTTCCGTCAACCGCATTTTTTCCGCCGAAATCCCATATCCGCCGGTCTTCCTTATCGACGGCAAAACCTCACTCGTTACCCAGCGTTTGAACTTTTTAGCCGCCGGCATCTTCGACGACAAAATTAAACTGTACAAACCCGACTCGTTGATAAAAATCAATCCGCGCGGCGAATCAGAGATCAATTTTGAAAGTACCGTTTCAGTACTTTTTGATTCTGCCGCCATTTCTTTCAAATTTTTTGCGTTGATAACAATTTTATCTTCACCATCAACGTGCCTATCAATATCGCGGCTACCGTTTTTATATCCGAGAATATTGGCAACATCTTTTCCGACCCACCAAGAAACCCCGTTTTTGGCAAAAATTCTCAATTCCAGCCCGTCAAAAGTTGCGGTGAAAATTTTTCCTTCCGCCGTCTCGTTTTTGACCGTCGCAACCGCCGTAACCGCCGCTGCTCCATTCTCCAATTCTTTTTTTATCGCTTTCAATGCGGCGATGTTCTTTTCCAATGCGGCAACGGTCTTTTCCATATACGCGCACTTTTCGCGGTAAAGTTCCGCTATCTCTGTTTGACGCTTGAGCTCTGCCAAAAGCCCTTCCGTCACTTCGATAAAGTTTTTCATAAAAACCACTCCTTTTGCATTTGACAAAATACAACTAAGCGGTTAAAATACACTTAGACCTACGGTTTTTCCCGTGTTAGGTATGTTTTTTAACCGACATTACTTTAACACAAAAAAACCCGCAGGTCAAATTTTTTTTTTATTTGCCGGTAGCGTCAACAATTTTTGCGCCATATTTTTCAAGCGCAATAAATTCGGGGTCGTCAAATTCGCCTTTGACATAAGCGTCGGTGATTCCGCGAATATAGCCTTCATAGTCGCCTATATCTCCACCCGCCATTTTAACTTTACGCAGAAAGTCTTTTGTTTCGCTGACAGGCATATTTAATTCATACGATTGATTCTGGATTTCGTGAAAACGCTCATGCAAATCCGCGACCGCACTCGCCGCGAGGTCAATTCCTTCTTTAAGTGCAGTAACGGCGGCTAAACCTACCCCTAACTTTCCCGAAACTTGCGGCAATAAATCCGATAATTCGCCTAAACTGTCGGCAAAATCATCAGCCCCGCCTTGCCCTTCGTTAAAGTCTTCTTGAGCTTCAGTAACTTCGCGCAATTCTCTTTCCAAACGTTGGAGAGCTAATCGCTCACGTTCCAACGCGGCGGCGGCTCTTTGTGTGACAGACTCGTCTACTTCATGCCTGGTCTCCAAATCACGATAAGCCGCCTCTGCAAGACGAATTCTGTCACGCTGAATTGCCATTTGCTGATTTAACGCACTTTCGCGAACCGTTAAAATTTG
>CAJOGS010000265.1 GCA_905234045.1 uncultured Selenomonadaceae bacterium
CTCATCTAACGCAGAATATACATCTTTATTGTGGCAAATATATGCCCAGCGTTTTATTGTCTTGTGCGACATCAGAGCAAGTTTAATTTTCTCTTCTGTCAACAAAACTTCCCCTGTTTCTGGGTGCTTTTCGTACTGCATTATGTTAAAAATTCTCCATTTTGCCATTCTAAAACCTCCTACCAGAATTTCTGATATAAATATCATTTTCTTACATAGAATATCAGAATTTACATAAAAAATCAACTAAAAAAGCTGAAAAACTGATAAAAATATCAGAATATCAGTTTATATCAGCGCGCCCCCACAAGCCCGAAGGGGGCGCGCGCACGCGCATTATAGGTAAAAAATATCAGAATATCATTTTATCTCCGAAAAAAGTTTTGAGCATTTTTTTTTCATTAATTTTCCATTTAAAATTAGATAAATTATCTTTTTCTGTTGTTTTTGGATGATAATCAGTCATCGCCGCTAACTGTCAAGGACGCTAACGCGCCAGCAAGCTGGTTGCCTGTCGGCAATCCTTGACAACGCGGCTTGCTGATTCTTCTACGATTAACAACAGAAAAATTTCCTTTCCTTTCAGCCGGAAACTGTTTTTCATTTTCTCTTTTCAATAAAAAAAGATCCCCCGTTATTACGAAGGACTTACCTGTCGTAGACAGGTATACCGAGATATACCTAACCACTAAAAATCGCTTACATTAAACTCTCTAAAATTTCACGAAGAAAAAAATTACAAATTTTGATTTGATGGAAATGTTCACTTCCGCATTTCACTACGTGAAACGCTAAAAATTGCTGATACTGAAGCCATTTAAAGGCGAAAATTGAGTAAAAAATTTGCCAATCGCTACCGCTCTTTGAACTACGTTTTAAACACACGGTTAATCCAAGAACTTTTCGCTTTTTCTTTTTCATTTTCTAGTATCTCAACTCGTTGTTTTAAATCTTCTACTTCCTTTTGAAGGTTAGAAATAATGAAACGAAAATCATCAATCGTAGCCGGAGAATTGGTAAGCGGCAATCCAGTTCCGTCATTAAATCCTCTAAGTTCTTCCAGACGTTTAATAGCAATATTATCAATGAACCACTTACCACGATGAATCGTAGCGTGTTCCCCGTCGCTATTTATATCTTGTAGGTGTTTGTTTACGTAATCCGACATAGCTTGAACAGATACCCCAAAATGTTGAGCTGTGTCTTTTAAAGTTGCCATTCTTATTCCTCCTTTTTATCTAATATCAAACTATTTCAAGTTGATTCAAATTGATTTTTCTTTATTCTCTGCCGGAAATATTACCTCTTCTTTCCCTGTTTCCGCATCATACAACACAGTCTCTCCAAACTGTTTACCTAAATCTTTAAATTCTTCGTCTATCTCTTCATTTGTCCCTTGTTGCCGATGTGCCATTAACTCTTTCAACTCGTCATATTTTTCTACTATCGGTTTTACTCCCATTCCCGTCTTGGCGTCGTACAATTCGTGATTATTTCCACACCTGTTTGCTATTCGACGCATATTTGTTTGAAGTCCTCTGTACATCATATACTGCGTAAACTCTCTCGTTCCGTCAAATACTCCCTTATTCATTCCCAAATCATAATCTTCTTCGTGCAACACCACAAAGAACGGAAAACGTCTGTAACTTTGATTTTTATCCTCTGCTTTTTCTATCCTTCCGTCTCGCTTATATTCCCCTGATAAAGCGTCCAAGAACTCTTTCCACGTTTCTATTCCATTTACTATATTTATCTCGTTATTTAAGCGTATTGAGCCGTATTTTACATTCTGTTGAATATTTGGCGGATATGGATCAAATACGTTAAAAACATTTTCTCTTCCGTCTAATTTCGTCAGTAATGTACTTGCTCGGCAATCATTCCATATTAACACCGGCTGTCCGTCATACCCTTCAAAATTTGTTCCATTCGCTCCGACTTCAAAAAATATTTCATCGTCACTCAATACGCCTTGACGGTCTATCAGTGCTTTCGCCAACGCTCGACTTATTAACCCTTTTCCTATTCCTCCCGAACCCTCAATGTAAAAATTTATTCTACGTTCAGGCATTGGGGCTATCTTACTGATGTAACGTATTCTGCAACGTTCCAAATATGCGAAATCCTGCTGGTATTCATACGGATATTTTTCTATTACCTGTCTTAACGTCATTCCGTGTAATAAAACATCTGTTCTTATCTGTTCTTTTAAATTTAAGTCTCTTCCATACTTTATTTTGTTTTCCGCTCTCTTGTCTAATTCTGCACGAAAATCAAAATTTGATTGTACTTCGCTGTCATCGTACAGACGTTTTCCCAACATTTGTTGCTTTTCTTGTTCGTGCGTCAGATACTGCACACAATCTAAAAATGCTCCTGCGCCTTTTGCTGTTTCCACATAATTATCTGCTATTCCGAACCATTTTGCTATTACACCTATTTCAATATTGCTACCACATTCAACAACAATATGCCAATGCGGCGGTTTCACTTCCCCCGCAATATGTTCAGGATTCTGTTCCTCATCTAACGCAGAATATACATCTTTATTGTGGCAAATATATGCCCAGCGTTTTATTGTCTTGTGCGACATCAGAGCAAGTTTAATTTTCTCTTCTGT
>CAJOGS010000266.1 GCA_905234045.1 uncultured Selenomonadaceae bacterium
GAAAAATAAAGCGCGTCATTATTTTTGTCGAAAATAACTTTAACGTTGTTTGGATTCTGAATTTCGGCGGCGTCAGTCAATTCAGTTGCAACCGTCGCAATTTGCAAATTTTCATCGTCAACAAATTGCGCTATAAGTTCATCAATCAAACTTGACTCAATCAAAGGTTCATCGCCCTGCACATTAACAATTAAATCTGCGTCTGAAAATTTTTCCGCAACTTCGGCAAGTCTGTCTGTGCCGGTTTTATGGTCGGCGCGTGTCATTACCGCCTTGCCTGAATGTTTTTCAACCGCCTGCAAAATTCTTTCATCGTCAGTAGCAACAATTACTTCAGCCACAGATTTTGCAAGTTTCGCCCTGTCATATACGCGGCAAATCATCGGTACGCCGCAAATTTCTTTTAAAGGTTTACCGGGTAAGCGCGTTGAAGAATAACGCGCAGGAATTACACAAATTGCCTTCAAATTTTTCATCCCAATCTTTTTGACTTGATTATATTTCATTGCGGAATTTGTTTCAAGATTTTTTTGTGCAATTTGTAATATAAACTGTTATAATACGAAAAATAAAAAACGTAACTACAAAGGTGGGCAGCAAATGAGTAATCAAGAACTGCGATTTTTCGATCAGAAAAGTGACACGATATTTTTGCTGTTTTCTATACCGGCTATTTTATCTTTACTGTTTTTAATTTTATATTTTTATTTGGCGGGAGCATTTAATCAAAAGCCACAAGTAAAAATTATGCCGGAAAATAAATTTACAAAAACTTTGCACGTTGTCGCAGATATAAATAGTGCGCCTTATTCTTACGTTGACCAAGACGGTAATTATCTCGGTTACGATGTCGAAATGATTGCCGAAATTGCTAACCGTCTGCAGATGAATTTGGATTTAAAATTGGTTAATTGGACAACTGCCAATAAAATTTTTCGTGACGGCAACGCAGATATTATCATGAACATTGATTCAGATTTAATTGTAGGAAATAAAAAAATTACTGCAACATTGCCGACGACTGAAAAACAATATGTAGTTTACGGCAAAAATGCAATTACTTCAGTTGCCGAATTATACGGGCGGCGCGTGGCGTCACTTCACGAAGTGGGGGGACTCGGTCTTGACGATGAAATTTATCATGTAGATTCTTACGAAGAAATTTTTTCTGCGCTGAAAAATGGCGAATATGAATTTGCAATTTGCCCTATTCAAGTCGGAAAAACTTTTCTGGAAAAATATCAAATTTATGATATTCACCCAAGTTACGCGGTTATGTACGTTTACGGCGCAATGGTTATGCACCCTTCAGATACAATGTTGCGCATAAAAATTAATTCCATTTTAATTCAAATGCAACGTGAAGGTTTACTTGAAAAACTTGATAAAAAATGGATCACTCAGCATTACGAAAATATGACGTTCGTACAAATGATTGAAAGTCGCCCGTGGCTTGCGGCAAGCATAATAATTTCAATTATTACAATTCTTTTGCTGATAGGATATGTTTTGATTCAGTACAGAAATGCACAAGTTCAAAACGCGCATACTTTGCAACTAAGCGAAAATTTGAAAATTATCCAAAGTCAAAAAGAAACGCTCAAAAAACAGCAGGAAGAATTGGTTGAAGCAAAAGAACGCGCCGAACAAAGCAGTAAAGCCAAAACAACTTTTCTGTTTAATATTTCGCACGATATACGAACGCCGATGAATGCAATTATAGGTTACGTGGAATTGGCACGCCGTGAAAAAAATGTTCCGCCCGTCATAAAAAATTATATTTCAAAAATCGAAATGTCCAGCCAACATTTACTGTCGCTGATTAATGATGTTTTGGAAATGTCACGAATTGAAAACGGCAAAATGGAATTGGATAACGCACCGACAAATTTGAAAAAAATTTTTCTTGATGTTCAAGATATGTTTGCAACTCAAATGGAAACCAAAGACATTGAATTTAACGTCGATACTTCAAAAGTCAAAAATAAATTCGTTATCTGCGATGAAAACCGCTTGAACCGCGTACTTTTGAATTTAATCAGCAACGCTTTCAAATTTACGCCGAAAGGCGGCAAAATTTCTGTTAAACTTGAACAGAAAAACGACGGCGCGGACGGAATTGGAAATTATGAAATTCGCGTCAAAGATACCGGAATTGGAATGAGCGAAGAATTTGCAAAAAAAGTTTTTGAGGCGTTTGAACGTGAAAGAACTTCGACAGTCAGCAAAATTCAAGGTACCGGCTTGGGAATGGCGATAACTAAAACGATTGTAGATTTAATGAACGGCGACATAAAAGTTGAAACGAAACCGAATCAAGGCACGGAATTTATTATAAATGTCAGCTACAAATTGACGGACGAAATTATTGACGACGAAGAAAAGAATTCCGCAGAATTTGATTTTACCGATAAAAAACTTTTACTGGTTGACGATGTTGACGTAAATAGAGAAATTGCGGTAATGTTGCTTGAAAATGTAGGATTTAAAATTGACACTGCCACGAACGGCAAAGACGCGGTTGAAAAATTTTCAAAATCTGCGCCCGGCGATTACGATGCAATTTTAATGGATATTCAAATGCCGATAATGAACGGTTACGAGAAAATAAAAAACTTGCCAATATTCCAATTATTGCAATGACTGCAAACGCTTTTTCTGAAGACGTACAGGCGGCGAAAAATGCCGGTATGAACAGCCATATTGCAAAGCCTATCGACGTTGCAAAAATGATTGAAGTTTTGGCAGAAGTTTTAAAATAATTTTTTGGGAGAGATGAAAATGAACGCACTATTTTTGAATGGCAGTCCCCGCCCAAATTGGAATACTTACAAACTTTTGCTGTCGGCAATGGACGGCGCAAAAGACGCGGGTGCGGAATGTGAATTTGTGAATTTGTACGACTACAAATTTACCGGCTGCAAAAGTTGTTTCTCTTGCAAAATTAAAGGCAACGATACTGAGGGACTTTGCGACGCTTACGACGAAATTACTCCGATTCTTGAAAAGGCTTACGAGACAGATATTATTGTTATAGGCAGTCCGGTTTATTTCGCACACCCAAGCGGCGTTGTAAGATGTTTTCTTGAACGTTTAATGTATCCGCTGATGACTTACACGGCTGACGAAAACGGCAACCTTATTATCGTTCCGCACAAGCCGAAAAAAGTTGCAATGATTTATACCATGAATTGTCCCGAAGAATTAATGAAAGAATATCGCTATGAAATAATTTTGGGCGCGACCGTGAATACTTTGAAAATGATTTTTGGAAATTGCGAAGTGCTTTATTTTTGCGATACTTGCCAATTTAACGATTACAAAAATTATAACATTAACATTTATGACGGAAATAAAAAAATTGAACGCCGCAAAAATCAATTTCCCATTGACTTGAAAAAAACTTACGAACTTGGAAAAAAACTTGCTCAATAATACCACTTGAAACTGATAGAAATTTATTGTATTATTCACTTCGGTTTTATAAATTTCACTGAGGAGAGTGTTACAGTGGCAACAAGAAAATCAAAGTACAGAGCTCCAAACGGAGAGTATTATGACCAAAATGACATTGATTATTTGGTAAACAACGGATACTCGGAAAAAGGCGCACTTGATGTGTTGGCGCAGAGCGATAAGTACCGCAAGAAGACACAAGCTAAACCTCAAGTAAATGTAAATATTAAATTTTCAAAGTACAAAGCACCCAACGGCAAATATTACGAACAAAACGACATTAATTATTTGCTCAGTCAAGGTTATACTGAAAAAGACGCGCTTAATGCATTGGCACAAAGTGATAAATACCGTCAAAAAACATCTTCAGTCAGCAGTGGACGTGTTCAAAGTTCAGGCGGCGGCAAATTAAGAGGTTCCTCCGGCAGGGGCGGCAGTTCAGGGCGTTCCGGAAGTGGCAGAGGATCAGCAGGAAGAAATTCCGGTTACAGTGAACCCGGACGCGCGGCAAAAATGGCTGCACTTGCAGCATTGGGCGGCGCGGCGGCACTTGCGGCTCAAGAGGCTTATGAACAATTTCAAGAACTCGGCGACATTGCGATAATTGACGCCTTCATTGAAGAATACGAAGAAGAAATCGCATGGGAAGAAGTCGATTGGGAAGAAATCGAAGTCGAAGAATTTGAAGACCTTTCAGAATACGATGACGAAGATATAAACTATGATGAAGCTGAAGCCGAAATGGAAATGGACGAAGCCGAAATGGATATGGATGAAATGGAAATGGATATTGACGCTACTGAAGCTGAAATGGAAATGGACGAAGCCGAAATGGATATGGATATGGCTGAAGTTGAAATG
>CAJOGS010000267.1 GCA_905234045.1 uncultured Selenomonadaceae bacterium
ATATCGAAAAACTGAAGGATTGAGGTGCGAAAAATGGATTTGCACATGATTATTGGCAGAAATGCTTTTTATCTTTATCGTCGCACAAATAACGGCTTTGAAATTGAGTACGTCGACGGCAATTCTTACAGGCATTATGACACGCACAGCATTAAATCCGACCTTATGAATTTGCTTGAAACCGTTGCGGACACAAATAATTTGGACAGCACGGACGAAATTTTTTTCACCGTGATAGAAAATGCCGATTCCGTTCGCAACAAAAATGTTGAGCAGGTTCTTGAAAACCGCGTTAAAGAAAAATTTTCTGTCGATGAAATTTTGATTCGCGCCGTTAATTCTCTCTCGCAAAATAAAGATTTGCATATCAATGAATTTGGCATTAACTACGACGGCACAAGTTATCTTTACAGAAATGGAAAGCTAGAGAAAAATTCTTACAGTCTGCTGGCTTATAATGTCGGGCAAGAAAAATTGATGGAATATGTATGAACATTAAGAAACATCAGACCCGCGAATTTATTTTGTCTGAAAAAAATTGCTTGAATCGAAACTGATTCAAAATCTCACTAATTTAGATTATCGTTTAGTTGCCGCGATTGATAATTTACGAAAGAAAAAATTGTTGGAAAATGAATTGATTCAGATACTTATTCATTTGAAACACAAGAGGATGGTGAAAAACTTGAATAACAAAGTTTGTCCGAAATGTTTGGCGGATAATGAAAGTACACGATATTTTTGTAAATCCTGCGGCACATTTCTGGACACTGAAAATTTTGATTATGTGGATTATGAATTGCCGCAGTTGAAAATTATGCGCGTAGTGGATAATCTGCGACACATGCAACTTGGCGAGGAAATTCCCGACTCGGCTTTTATTCCTCACGCCGAAAGAGTCGAAAAACTTCAAGCGTTGTTCAATCTGCCGGAATTTGCCGAAAATAAAAATCTCGGCATGAACATGGAGGCATTTTTGAATTTGTGTCGTCACCCTGAATTTCAAATTGCTTTTGTCGGTACGATTAAAACCGGCAAGTCCACGCTGATTAACGCTTTGCTCGGAAAAAATTATGCGTCGATGGCAGTTACTCCCGAAACTGCCGCACTTACAAAATTTCGTGTGAGTAATCCCGATTATGTCAAGGTAACTTTTTACACTTCTGCGGAATGGGCTGAACTTTGGAAGTCTCGTCATAACGCTGATAAATTTATGGAAGAGTATAACGAACTCCGTGCTGAAGATCATAAAGCTAAATGGATTGACCACGAAGATTATTTTGTTCAACTTACCAGTGAAGAGATTGAGGATGAACTTACAAAATGGTCTTCCTCCAAGCATCCTGAACATTATTTTGTGAAAGAAATTGAGGTCGGCATTTCAACTTTGCCGGAAGATTTTCCGCCGCAAGTTGTATTTGTAGATACGCCCGGACTTTCTGACCCCGTAGCTTATCGCTCTGAACTTACAAAAAAATATATTCGCCGTGCCAATGCTGTTTTCGTTTGCGTTGAGGCAAAAAAAATTCAGCAACCAGAAGTTGAGACCATTGCCGACGTATTTTCATTCTCCTCCAACAACAAGGAAAAAGTTCATATCGTGGCGACGCACTGGGATAAACTTAACGACCCCGAAGCGGATTGGGTAGAAAATAAGGAGTATTTCATTCGACAACTTACCGGCGAAGGTTTTTTTGCGACAAAAGAAATTGCCGCTGAAAATATCGTTGCTACTGCGGCGTATATTCATAATATTTGCCGAGATTATGAACAGTTAGACGAAGTGCTTAATAAAAAAGAATTGAAATCTCTCCGAAAATTTGCCATTGATTTTGATTACGACGAAGACGATCCCGGAGACCGCAAAAAAATCATTGAAAAAGCTAACATCCAAACCATCAGCGATATTATCAAAAATAAACTTGCAGGAAATTATCGGCAGTTTTTGCTTGAAGATATTGAGAAAAAATTTGTCGGCATCAGACATGATTTGCAAGCCAGTTCGTATCTGTAAGAACGCGTGGATTGGCGCAGGTGCTACTATCCTGCCGGGAGTGACAGTGGGCGAGAATGCGGTCGTGGCAGCTGCAGCGGTCGTCACCAAAGATGTACCTGCTAATGCCATCGTCGGCGGCAATCCTGCCAAGCTGATAAAGATGATTGAATAGTAAAAATCATCCTTAATAGACAAAAAAATCCCACTCATCCTTGCGTATGTGGGATTTTTTTTGTACCTTTGCAGCGGATTTGGAAAGTGTTCTCAAACAAACCACCTCGCCCCGCAACCGCCTCGACCTAAAATCGAGGTTTTATAAGGGTTAATAGCATCCATAAGCGCGTGATTAGCGCGTGATAACCTGGTGGTTACCGCGTCATTAGCCTGTTGTTCCTATAACGTAAGCGGGAGAAAAACTTGACGAGCACTCAAAATCCTAACTAAAGTTAGAAATCTTGAAATCCATAAAATATATCACAAAAACTATGCCATTCTATGACGAAAGTTAAGTTACATGCACCCGTGGCGGAAATGCACGGAGAATTTGAGAAAAATAGCGGAATTATCATGCGCCAAAAGAAGTATCGCGCACCCAACGGA
>CAJOGS010000268.1 GCA_905234045.1 uncultured Selenomonadaceae bacterium
AAAGATCAAATCGCAGCCGTTACAAATTCGCAACACGAAGCAGGACAACTTGTTGACGTTATCAAAGGCGCAGATGTTTTCATTGGCGTTTCAAAGGCAAATCTTTTAACCGAAGAAATGGTTAAAATGATGAACAAAGACGCAATTATTTTGGCAATGGCGAATCCTAATCCTGAAATTTTGCCTGATAAAGCAAAGGCGGCGGGCGCACGCGTTGTTGCAACCGGCAGAAGTGATTTCCCGAATCAGGTTAATAACTTGTTGGCGTTCCCGGGCATTTTCAGAGGTGCATTAGATGTCAGAGCTACCGACATTAACGAACAAATGAAAATTGCGGCGGCGTATGCTATCGCTTCACTTATCAGCGAAGACGAACTTGACGAAGAACACGTTATTACAAATCCTTTTGATAAAAGAGTTGCTCCGACAGTTGCGGCGGCAGTTGCTAAAGCGGCTATTGAAAGCGGCGTTGCTCAAAATAAAAATATCACTCCCGAGCAAGTTGCCGAACATACACGCGAACTTTTGAAAAAATAATTTAATCTGAATAAAAAAAATAAACCCGTCGTAATGGCGGGCTTTTTTAGTTTGATTTACAAAAAATTTGTTATAGTAAAATTAATTTGTTGCCTCCGGTCACTACCGAACTTTGGTACGGTTAGGATTGAGACATTCCTGAATTTTTTACAAACAGTAGAAATAAACGTCGTATCATATTTTTTGATTAAGGCGGTTGAAAAGTTCCTCGACAACCGGCGGTAACGCCAAAAACTCGCGTCTTCGATAGACGCAACCTTCGGCAAAAGGTCTTTTTGGGTTTTTCTTGCGCCTGTGATAACTATGGAATACATTCCTTGATTGTGATTTCTATTTTTAATTCACGATAAAATACTAGTGCGTGTTGAAAAAGTCTGTTATCAAATTTTTTCTTGAACTTTTTTATATATTGAACGTACTTTTTCTTTGTCTTATCAAAGAGTACCAAAAAGAAAGACGCTTTTTGCTATCATCGAACAAAAATTAATTCGTCAGCAATTTCAATCAATTATTCAACACGCCCTAAAACCTGGAAAATTTTTTACAAGTGTTATAAAAAAATTTTATCCGTTATAGCCGAGTTCCCGCGCCTTTGCAAAATTTTTATTGGCTTTTTCAGTTTTGTTCACCGCTTGATAACATTTTCCGAGATAGTAATAGGCGGAGGCGTAATCAGGTTTAAATTCAACAACTCTGGTGAAGTCAGATATTGCTTTGTCATATTGTTGCGAATTGTAGTAAGCCATTCCGCGACCGTAATGTGCGGACACGTATTTATAATCGATTATCATAATTTCTGAATAATCAAGAATAGCCGCATAATAATTTTTCATCATTGAATAAACTGTAGCGCGATTGTAATAGGCTTCAATAAATTTTGGGTTGAGTTCAATCGCTTTACTGTAATCGGCAATGGCTTCGTCGTACTGTTTTTTCATTGTGTAAACATTGCCGCGATTGCAATAGGTATTATAGGAATTCGGTCGAAGTTCAATATTTTTCGTATAGTCGGCAATGGCGGCATCGTAATTATTTACCATTACATAAACAAGCCCGCGATCGTAATAATATGTACTCTGGTCGGGATCACGTTCAATAGCTTTGGTATAGTCAGCAATAGCCGCGTCGTATTGTTTCAGTATTTCATAAGTTTTGGCGCGATAGTAGTAAGTTTGGCAACCGCCGGCAGCATTATTGCGTTTAATAGATTCGCTGAGGTCAGCAATAGCCGCGTTATATTGTTTCAAATAATAGTAAGCAACGCCGCGTGCGTGGTAATATCCGGTGCAATTATTGTAGGTATTGAGTTTAATAGCTTTGGTATAGTCAGCAACAGCCGCGTCGTAATTTTTCATACCGAAGTAAATATTTCCGCGAGCACTGTAACATGCTGAATCATTCGGCTTGAATTCAATAACTTTATTACAATCAGCTAATGCCGCGTTATACTGTTGCAATTTTTCGTAAGATCGTGCACGATATTCATATGCTTCAACCATACTCGGATCTTTTTGGATAGCGTTGCTAAAACATATAATGGCATCTTCGTATTGTATTTTTTGATAAAATTTTACACCCTTTTTATATTCCTCCTCTGCCGACAATCTTTTTGCTTGAAAATTTGTAGAACGTTTTGGCGTTTCAGTTTCAGTTGTATTGGAAGTACGACGATTTGCCGCTTGAACTGTATCAGAATTGTAGAGTTGCGGAATAAAAATTAAACTGCCTGCCGCTACCGACGCTACAAGAAATTTTTTAAAAATGCTTTTCATAAAAAAACCTCCCCAAAATTTTTTCGTAGAATACCATTTCTATATTAAATTTTTATTAGGGCATGTTAGAGTGTGTTGAAAAATTCAAAATCCGCAAAGTGCGGATGGAAAATATCTGCTAGAGCGTGATGAATAATTATTTTTTATTATTTTTTATTTAAAGTAACCCGTTGTGAGGGTACATCAAAAAATTAAAGATTTAATGTGCAAATTTCGCATTATGAATAAACAGAGATTAAAAGCAAGAAATTTGGTTAAAATCCTCACGC
>CAJOGS010000269.1 GCA_905234045.1 uncultured Selenomonadaceae bacterium
CCATACAAATTTTTATAAAAAACATTCAATTTTTTAGTGAAAAATAAATTACTCCTACAGCCAATACAGCGGCAATAACTGCGATAATGGCTCTGAATTTATTGTTGCTCACGAAAATTTTCTCATTTTAAATAAAGATTCAATCATTTGAAACCTCTGATGAGATAACTGAGTGCACCGATAATTATAACGAACACTACAAATGCTCCGAAAGAATTGAACCCCAATTTTTCCATTATGACTGCGGCAATAGGCATTACAATAAAAAGTCGTATCGTTTCAACAATGTATCTTGTCCTGATTTTAGATTCAGTTCGTTTGTACCACTTGTAAAAATAAATTACACAGTGGATTAGCACTGACAACAAACACAATAAAGCGTGAATTATGAACCAAATTTTTGCTTCAACGAACATGAAACCAATTTTGGTGTAAAAAAATGTCACTGTAGCGATAAGCAAAAATTTAATCAGTTGTTTTTTTAGCGGAATGTCTTCACTTGAAACATTTTCATCTACTACCAGAACTACCGATATTGTAGCAATCCAAGATAGTGCAAACTCCTGACCGAAGTAAGAGGTGGAATTGTTTAAAACCGATTGTCCAATTTCTTCACTTAAATCAAAATCAAACAAAATTTGTAAGATGAAATCTGCCAAATCAAACAGTATTGCCGACACAGAAAAAATCACCTCTTTATTTCAGATTTTGGATAAACTTTTCTAACTCCGGAAAATTACTCAGATTCCAAAGTTTTTTGTCGTTTTCTTTAAGTCCACAATAAGCCGCTTGCAAATGAACATAAACTACAGGAATTTTTTCCCAGTCAAAATTTACATAATGAAATCGACTGACATATTTTTTAAAATCTCGAAAAGTTTCTTCCTTATTCCACTTGGAACGCATTTCATCTTCAACAGCCCAGCGCATAGTTGAACTGAATTTGTATTTTGTCGGGTTCGTGGTTATGTTCACCACCAGCAAAATATTTTTCCCCGATCTGCAAAGCTCAACAAATGAATTTATTTCTTTGTAATTCGGCGTGCCACCTTCAAACATTTCAATGATGAAAATAATCAATTCCGAAGTTATTTTCACTTCAAAATTTTCATCAGTGTATTCAACAGCGTATTTGGAAAAATTTTTTTCGACAACTAAATTATTTGTTTGACTGCGTAAAAGCTCGGCTAAAATTTTTCTTGATTCCTGAACCCAACAATAAATTAAAATTTTTTTAGTTGTAAACGGACTTACAGAAATTTTTTTATTCGCTTCAATCGGAGAAAAATTCTGTTTTTGTTCTGGGACAGTTGCGAAAAGCCAGCGAATTAAATGTTTCAAGTAATAAATTCTGCTGATTCGCAAAAGTTCTGCAACGCTATCAATTTCCACGCCGTGAAAATCTTCAAAATTTGTAATTGATTTGTTGATGAATGAAATTACAGTCGCCTGATCCTTGCCGCGATATTTTGACTTCAATTTTTTCAACCTGTCATAAAGTGTGCCTTGTTCAAAAATTAAAAGCTGTTGAATTTTTCTTGTGTAAACAGCTTGAAGTGCGCTGACTGCCACGACTAAAATATTTTCATAGCCTAAAGCCGTCAATCTTTTTTGAAGGTAATCTGCAATGCGTTCATAAGATTTCACTTCCGGCACGGCGTACATTTCATCAATCCTGTTGACGGCGACTAAAATTGTTTGTCGAGAATTTTTATTGTTGAAATGTTTGTAAACTTCATCAAACAAATTTATTTCATCTTGCGTCAAATGCTGTGAATAATTCATCACAAAAACAGCCTTGTCAACTTTTGAAATTGCTTGCTTGGTTACTTGTGCGTGTTCCTTACTGCCTGCAAAGTTCGGTCCGGGCGTATCAATGAACCGAAATTGATTTAATGACGCAGGAAATTTTGGAATTAAAATTTGCATTTCGTCAAGTGCGACCGACATTTTATTTGCTTCTTGGAAGAGTAATTTTGTGTACTGATTTAAAGTTTCGACGCTGTAAAAATTTTCTGTCACACCAAGAAAAGTCAATGACAACTTGCGAAATTTTGAAGTCGGAGCATAAACAACTTTGTTCGGCGTTGGCAAATCATTTGACATTGGCGCGTATTCGTCGCCGAGAATTGCATCAATCATTGAAGACTTGCCGGCTTTTTTTGTTCCAAAAAGACCAACGTCGCTTAATTTATTTTCTTCCTTCAGTTCAAGAATGCTTTGAAAAATTGAACTTGCCGTTTCAAAATTTTCTTCAACAATTATCGGCAAATAAATTCGCAGATAAATAAATTGTTGCAAAATTTTTCTTTTGAGCGTGAGCAATTCTTCAGCCGACAAATTATTTTTGCTGATAAAAATTGCGTATTGTTCTCTGTGAGGAATTTTTAAAACTGCGTTCAAAAGTTCTGCAAAATCTTTCAAGCCATTTGTAATCGCGCCGGATTTATTTGCAAGGAAAACAGTTTCAGGCGTGCTTGGAAATTTTACATTGTAAGCCGCGTAAAAGTTGAAAAAATTCAGCGGTTCAGAATTATTTTTGTCATCTTCCGCGCCGAGCAT
>CAJOGS010000270.1 GCA_905234045.1 uncultured Selenomonadaceae bacterium
ATTTGAAAAACTTTACATTGAAAATAATTTTGACGAAGTTTTCAAAACGTGGCGCGAATATAACAATACGCTTGACAAAAAAGTTACCGTGTTTTCTGCAGATACAGGCGATATTTTTACAGGCACGGCGATTGACATTGATGAAGACGGCGCGTTAATTGTGGAGACTGACAGCGGCAAAAAAACCGTTTACGCGGGCGATGTTTCTGTTCGTACCGCAAAATAAAAAAAGGACAGCTTTTAAAGGCTGTCCTTTTTTAGATGATCAGATTGTCAGATTGTCAGTTTTTCAGATTGTCAGTACTGACCACTGACCATCTAGCCATCTGATCATCTAGCCATCTATCGATCTGACAATTTCCCGCGCCGCTTTACCGCTCAAATGTTCAATTTCAAGAATCAGAATTTTAACGGCGTTAATTCTGGAAATTTCTTTTTCACGCAAATTTTTATCGGCATTTGGACAATATTTATCTGCCAAAAGCTCCAGTGCATGAGTTTTTTCTTCGTCAGTTTCAGCAATTCGGATTTTGCCAAACGCAATGGCACTTGTAAAATAAGTTGTAAATTCCTCAGCGATAACGTCGGACTTTCCGACAACGCAAAATGAAACTTTTTGGTTATTTTGTATTGCGTCAATTTTATGTCCGGAAATTGCACTGTGAAAATAAATTTTGTTATTTTCAAGCGCGTAATTGAGAGGTACGGCGTAATTATAGCCGTCATCGCCGGAAAGTGCCAAAACACCATACGAACCTTCGCGCAGAATTTTTTCAGTCAGTTCAGATTTTAAAGCGCATTTTGTGCGCCGCATTTCCCTAAACATAAAAATTTATCTTCCTGCAGAAACGCCGTCTTTGACATATTCATAAAGTCTTGCACTTTCTTTATCGGCGGTTTCAAGTTTGAGCAATTCATTTCGGCAATCTTGCAAGCCTTGAATTGTCGAATCAATCAATTTTGTTGTAACTATATCCGGACTTTCAGCAAGTTTTTTCAGTGATGTTTTGCAACTGTTTGAAATTTTTTCACGTAAATTGGCGCGTTTTGCATTTTGTTTGTTAATGGCCTCAATGACATTTGTTAATTGTTCCATTGAGTGAACCGCCGCCAAGTAGTCATATTTCATTTGCGGCGTCATTTTTAAATATTCGCCGTCAGCCTCTATTTCGCCGTCTTCTAACGGTATTTTGAATCTGTCGATTGTAGTTTGTTCCATTTTACTAACCTCCAGCAAAATAAATTGGTAATTTGTTAAAATTATATCAAACTTTGTATAGTTTGCAACTTTTAATTTTTATCCGGTGCCGAAACTGCAATAAAAAACAGCCGACCAAAATTTATCAGTCGGCTATTTTTCAATCTTCAAAAATCAGCAGTTCGCAATTTTTTTCATACAACAAAATATTTGTTTTTACTACAGAATATTTTTTTTCCAGTGAATAAATAATTACGGCTTCAAATTTATTGTTACTGCAAAGTTCAGTCTCGTTTGCGTAATTCAAAAGTTGTTGCGTTTCGTCCAGTGAAAAATTTAAAGCAAGTGCAACGGCTAAAATCATTTTTCTGTTTGGAATATCTTTTACAATTTTTGGCGGAGTATCTCGCGCAGGTATAATTTGATATAGATAAGATTTAGAAATCCCCGTAATTTCGGCAATTTCTGACATTTTTATTTCTTCGTTGCGCTTTTTCATAACGTCTTTTATATATTCGCCGACTTTTGAACTGAAAAAAAGTTCGCCTTGATTTTCCGGCAGAGTGTCAGAAGAATTTGAAGCAACTTCTTTTTTATCGTGATTCATAAAAAGATCCTTTCAATTTTTTCAACGATTATAACAGAATACCAGATAAATTTGAAGTTGCAGGAAAAATTTTAAACTGCGTTTTAGTGTGGTAGTGTTATAGTGTTATAGCTATCCAACTATACAACTATCCAACTATACAACTATCGCACTATCACACTACCCAACTACTGCGCGGCTATAACTTCAATTTCGCAGAGTGCGCCAAGCGGCAAATCTTTAACCGCTACACAACTGCGCGCAGGTTTACTGATGAAATATTTTTCATAGACTGCATTAAATTTTTTGAAATCGACAATATCAGCCAAAAAGCAAGTAGTTTTTACGACCTTTGAAAAATCTGTTTCGGCGGCTGACAAAATTGCTCCAATATTTTTACAACATTGTTCAGCTTGCCCTTCGATATCCGACATTTCAATTTTTCCAACTTCAGGATTAATTGCAATTTGTCCCGAAGTATAGACAAAGCCGTTAATTTCAACAGCTTGACTGTAAGGACCGACCGCCGCAGGGGCGTTTTTTGTTGCAATAATTTTCATTTTTTAAAGCTCCTTTTAAATTTTTTTAATTTAGGTTGCAATTTGTTTATTTAAGTGCTATAATCACAACCGTTGTAATTCTAAATGAAAGGTCTATGAAATTCAAGTTTGATTGAAATTTTTATTATAGAGTTTTTGTGGCGTTTCGACGCCAATTTTTTGGGACGTTTTAATTAAATTTTTTCTTTTTCAGGACAATTTCATTTATAATGTAAATCATAAAAAGTTAGTGTTAAATTTTAGAGAGGGGGAAGGCTGCTCCGAGCAGCACGGTTAGATTTTTTTAACCCGTGCCGGTAGATACGTTTTTTTACGTGTCAAGCAGCGGAATGATGAAGCGCAACATAATGAAGAAGTTAGGCTTAAAAAATAAGAAATGGGGATTAAGCTTAATACTGGCAGGAATGGCAGCATTAAACGTCGGTTTTACAAGTCAAGTTAATGCTATTGAAACTGAGGAAGCCGCCCAAATTCAAGAAGTGGGTAATTTGCCGACAGAAACTGTCAGTGTAGCTGATTTTTCCTCAATGAATGACAATAAAATTGAAATTAGCGATATTAATGTTGAAAATATAAATGCTGAAACTGAAACCTACGCTGAAAATGTTTCAGTCGAAGAAGTCGTAGAAGAAAAATCCTACGGTAACGGCGGCGATTATGCCGCAGTAATGACAATGGAGGCTACTGCTTATTTGCCAAGTGACGGCGGCGGATATGGAATCACTGCCACAGGTATTCCTGCAACTTACGGCGTAGCGGCTGTTGATCCTTCGGTTATTCCGCTCGGAAGTCGTCTTTATATTCCCGGTTACGGCGAAGCTATCGCTGCTGATACAGGCGGCGCAATTTACGGCTACAGAATCGATCTTTGCATGGAAAGTTATTCAGAGGCTATGCAATTTGGTCGTCGTGATGTAACTGTTTATATCTTGAAATAATTTAAAACTGAAATAAAAAAATGCTTGATTAAGATAAAATCTTTTTCAAGCGTTTTTTTTTTGAAAATATTTTTTTACAATATTTAAATTTCTCGGAGTATAATTCTAAAAAATATGGCTTGTTGAATATTTCAGTTTTAAAATTAAAATTTTTATATTGAACGAACTTTTTATTTGTCTTGTCAAAGTAGTTGTTATGAGTTGTTGGTAAAATCCTTTTTTTATTAAAATTTTTATTTTTGAAATTTACTTTTCTTTGTCTTGTCAAAGAAAAGTAAAGCAAATGCTCGTACTCCTCGCATTTGCAAGAAAGACGCTACTGCCAGCAAACGCTCCTACTCGTCGCTTTTGCAAGGTTTTTCGCGTTTAGCGCGGTAACAAGTCAGCTATTCAGCCGCGTCCCACCT
>CAJOGS010000271.1 GCA_905234045.1 uncultured Selenomonadaceae bacterium
CAGATTGAGAATCAATAATGGCGTAAGTAGGATTGGGATTAAATGCGTTAAAATTTTATCCCAAAGTCCACTTTCAATAGCACGCCGAAAAAAACTGTAGACAGTTTGCCAAGCAGGGAAATCGTGCGGCAGTTGTCTCCATTTACAGCCACTGTCCACTACATACAACACTGCTCGCGTTTACTATACTTATACTCTCGCATACCTGAAAATAACGGTTCAATTTGAGACCATTGAGAGTCTGTTAAATCTGTCGGATATCTTTTTCGTTTTAAATATTCTTGTTTCATAGTTTCAGTCTACCATTTTTTCTCTGTGAAAACAACTTCTTAAATTTACTTTTGAAAAGTAACAAAAGAAAATTAGTTGAAAAAATATATCGTTTGTTTAAATTATTCAACAACCATTAATAAGGAGGTTTTTTATATGGCTTATTTGGGCGAAGAAATTAAAAAATTAGGATTTGGGCTGATGCGTCTGCCCAAAAAAGATGACGTGATTGACATTGAGCAAGTAAAGCAAATGGTTGATATTTTTCTATCGAAAGGCTTTACATATTTTGATACGGCGTGGGCGTATCCAGGCAGTGAAGATGCAATTCGTCAAGCGTTGGTTGAACGTTATCCGCGTGAAAAATTTCAGCTTGCCACTAAAAATGCCGCGTGGATTAATTGCAAAACTCGTGAAGACGCCATTGCACAATTTGAAACTTCATTGAAACAGACCGGCGCGGGCTATTTTGATTTTTATCTTTTGCACAATTTGGGCGAACACCGCACGAAATTTTTTGAAGACTTCGATTTATGGAATTTTGTACAGGAACAAAAAGCCGCCGGAAAAATTAAGCATATAGGATTTTCATTTCATTCAACGCCGGAAGAATTGGACGAAATTTTAACAAAACACCCTGAAGCGGAATTTGTACAACTTCAAATAAATTATGCAGATTGGGAAAATCCTGCAATACAATCGCGCGGCGTTTATGAAATGGCACGTAAGCACGGCAAGCCGGTTATAATTATGGAACCCGTGAAAGGCGGTTTGTTGGCGAATCCGCCTGAACAAGTTGCAGATGTTTTCAAAAAAGCTAATCCAAATGCTTCGCTTGCAAGTTGGGCAATTCGCTTTTCGGCAAGTTTGGACGGCGTTATAACTGTTTTGTCGGGTATGTCGAATTTGGAGCAAATGGAAAATAATACTTCGTACATGGAAAATTTTCAGCCGCTGAACGATTCAGAAAAATCCACTATTGCAGAGGCTCAAAAAGTTATGGCGACAATTCCAATTATTCCCTGCACAACTTGCAACTATTGCGCCAAAGTTTGCCCGCAAAATATAGGAATTTCCGGCTCATTTACGGCGATAAATATTTACAAAATTTACAAAGATTTGGGAAAAGCCACACGCTCGGAAAATTGGCTTGTAAAAATGCATTATAAAAATCCTGCCAAAGATTGTATCAAATGCGGCAAATGTGAAGAAGTTTGCCCGCAACATATCCAAATTCGCAAGGAACTTGTAAACGTCAATAAAATTTTAGGGCGTGTTGAATAATTCAAAAATAATAAAAAAATCCGCAAAGTGCGGACGAAAATTACTTGCTAAGGGCGTGCGGTAAAGTTCGTGCGACCTTAGGAGAGCACGCTTTATACGCAACCGCGCAAGGAGCTTACACGGCTGGAGCGTGCCGCAACCTAGGGCGTATTGAAAAAATCAAATTTTACTGATGAATTTTATTTGTTGAAATGTTTTTATTTTTAAATGTACTTTTTCTTTGTCTTGTCAAAGAAAAAGTACCAAAAAGAAAGACGCTTTTTGCGGCGTTAATTCGCTTCACGCTCATTCGCACGCCGCCTGAGGCGCACGTCCTGTGCGCCATCCTAGTTTTTCGCTCTCAGTCAGCATTTTCAGTTCGTTAATCATCAGCAGTGAAAATAATTATTAAACACGCCCTAGCAGCTTTACGGATTCGTTAACGTCCTTTCTTTTGGTACTTTTTCAACTAAAGAGCATGCCTTGCTACGCAAGCCACGCAGGACGAGCAAAGAAAAGTACATTTAATAAAAAAAATCTAAGCAAATAGAAATGGTTTTATCTTAAAATTGACTTTTTCAACACTCTTTAGGATAAAAATTTTTTAAGCGTCGCAGAAATTATGGCGCATTTTTTTATTATCAAAATAGGGATTTTTATTGACACGTCGAAAAATATTTGCTATAAGAATTTTTAAAATATGTGACGGTAGGAAGTTTACATGATAAAAAATGAAATCAATTTAAAGCGATTAACAAACGCAATCGGCGAATGTAAAACGATAAAACTTACAGGAAAAGTAACTCAAATTGTCGGCTTGGTTATCGAAACAAGCGGTCCTTCTGTCAGTGTCGGTGAACTTTGTTATGTTTATCCAAAGACGCCGAACGCTAAACCAATTCCTGCCGAAGTCGTCGGATTTCGTGAAGGTAAAGTTATGTTAATGCCTGTCGGCGAAATGGCGGGCGTCGGTCCCGGCTGTGAAGTTGTAGCCGCGCAAAAAATGTTGCAAGGCAGAATTTTAGACGGCTTGGGAAATCCAATGGACGATCTGCCGCCAATTTCTTCAAAAATTGAATATCCACTGCAAGCCCCGCCGCCGCCGCCTTTGACACGTCCGCGAATCAATGAAAATCTTTATGTCGGCGTTCGTGCAGTTGACGGACTTATAACAATGGGCAGCGGGCAACGTATCGGAATAATGGCAGGTTCAGGCGTCGGAAAATCAACGCTACTTTCAATGATAGCGCGCAATACTGAAGCAGATATTAGCGTTATTGCGCTTATCGGCGAACGCGGGCGCGAAGTCAGAGATTTTATTGAACGTGATTTAGGCGAAGAAGGCTTGAAACGCGCAGTAGTAGTTGTTGCAACGTCGGATCAACCGGCACTTGTCAGAATCAAGGGCGCAATGACTGCCACAGCTATTGCCGAATATTTCAGAGACACAGGACACCGCGTTATTTTAATGATGGACTCGGTAACACGTTTTGCAATGGCACAGCGTGAAGTTGGCTTGACAATCGGCGAACCGCCTGCAACGCGCGGTTATACTCCTTCAGTGTTCGCACTTTTACCGCGTCTTTTGGAACGCGCAGGAACAAGCGACACCGGCTCAATCACGGGAATTTATACAGTTTTGGTTGACGGCGATGACATGAATGAACCTATTGCCGACGCCGTGCGCTCCATTTTGGACGGGCATATAGTTTTGAGCAGAAATATCGCCGCGCAGAATCATTTTCCCGCTATTGACGTTTTGGGAAGTGTCAGCCGCGTAATGAATGAAGTTGTAACGCCTGAACATTTGCAAGCGGCGCAAAATATGCGCGCTTTAATGGCGACTTACCGAGACGCTGAAGACTTGATACATATCGGCGCGTATGTTAAAGGCTCAAGCAAGCGAATTGACGCCGCCATTGCGAAAATCGACGCCATTAATGATTTTCTCTGTCAAGGAATTTTTGAAGTTGATACTTACGATGTCACGAAGAAAAAATTAATTTCCATTTCCGGCAAGATTTAGATTAGTAGTTATTAGGGCGTGTTGAATAATTAATTGAACTGCAGATGATTGACAAACTAAATTTTGCTGAATGAGAACGAAGAACTACGATGCCGCGCAGGACGCGCGGCGCGGGCGGTGCGTTTTTTTCGAGGACGAAAAAACAGCACCGCAAAAAGCGTCTTTCTTGCAAATGCGAGGAGTACGA
>CAJOGS010000272.1 GCA_905234045.1 uncultured Selenomonadaceae bacterium
GTCGCCCGAATCAAGATTTTTTGAAAGCGGACTGCGATCGATATGCCGACAACACAGCCCGCAACAATCACATTTAAATTTTTTCATCAGAATTTTTTTCAACTTCAGGGGCTTCAACGTCGAAAATTTTTTCTTTTTCCGCGTCCAAAATTTTTTTTGCGTCAGCCGACAACCAATCTTTTGAACTCATCGGCGCACTTGTTTTTTGGCGTTTAATCCATTTGCCGTCTTTGTCTTTGAAATACAATTCGACTTCAAGCGCAAAATTTTCTTTGCCGACGCTCAAAATTTTAAATTTTCCTGCGGCAAATTTCGTGCCGGTTTTTTCTTCTTCAAGAATAATTTCGTCGATGTTGTCGGAATAATCTTCCGCAATTTCTTCAAGCGACATATTCGGACGCAACGTTTCTTTCAGCGCATCAAATGCCGCGTCGAAAAAAATATTTTTGCCTTCAGTTTTCGCCGCGCTGCCTGCCAACGCTCCAAAAAAACTTCCAAGCATAAATTTTTCCCTCCTCCAAAATTTTTTCTGAATCAATTTTAGTCACCTAAAATTATTTTCAGTATTGATAAACTCCATTTCCGAGATATTTAATTCCAACCACTCCAAATCTGTTTGCGGCTTCAGTATATCCCATTCTGTGAGCTTTAATATATAACTGTTTGGCTTTGTAAACATTTACAGGAAAACCATTTCTGCCATAAAAATAATTTTCTGCCTCATTAAAAACTTTTACTGAAGGCGAAGAAGATGAAATATTGGAACTTCCGCCCTCAATTTGTCTGCGAATTTCTTCAGGAACATCTGACGCTGAAACTTGCTCGCGACTTTTTGAAGTTTGCAATTCTTTTTTGTCATCGTCCATAACTGCGCTGGCGACAACTGCTCCGACTGCTCCCGCAATCAACCAAGGAATCATAAATTTTTCCCTCCTCCAAAATTTTTTCTGAATCAATTTTAGGCACCTAAAAATATTTTCGCCGCAATTTTTGTGTCCACAATAATTGTTGAATTTTTATTTTTGTGTCCACAGAAATTATTTTTAAATTTCCAACGCCAATTCTTGTTTGTAAGTTTGCGTAACGTCAGTTTCGTTTGAACTGACACCAGCTTTTGCCCACGCAGGAACTTCAGATTCGTCAACTTCTGCACGAGTCGTTTCTTTAATCCACTTGTTGTCTTCTTTGTAAAAAAGAACGTGCAAAATTTTCAAAACTGCTCCGCGAACTTTTTGAGCAAAAAGTTTTGCCGCGTGACCGATTGAACGAAAAAGATTTGCAATTTTTTGCGTTAAATTTTTCAGCCAATCAACAATTTCGTCCCAAAAAGCTGCAACCAACAATGCGCCGACACCTGCGGCAATTAACCAAGGAATCATTTTTGAATCACTTCTCCTTTGCCTTCAGAAATTTGCTGTTTAACATATTCTTCCGAAACTTCTTCACGAGTTACGGAAATTTTTTTATTTTCATTAGCCGCCTTGCTCGCCAAAATATTTTCGACAGCCTCAAAAACAATTTTTTTGTCGAGTTCGTTTAAATTTAATCGTGCGGCTTTAAAAGCAGAATTTAACATTGCATTTGAAATATCACTGCCGGAAATTCCGTCAAATTTTTTCGCAATTTCATCAACGTCGATATTGTTCGGCAATTCTTTCGGAATATACATTTGCCAAATTTTTTTTCTACATTCTTCGTCGGGAAGTTCAAATTTAACGTGAATTGAAATTCTCCGCATAAAAGCCGGATCAAAATTTGAAATAAAATTTGTCGCAAAAATTATAAAATCTTGAAATTCATTCATCAGCATCAGCATAACGGAACGAGTTTGATTTACGCTGACATCAACCGCCTGCGTCATATTCGTTACGCGCTTGCTTAAAATTGCGTCCGCCTCGTCGAAAAATAAAATGCTGTCAGTTTTTTTTGCGACTTCAAAAGCCTTGCGAATATTTTTTGGAGTTTCGCCAACATATTTTGATTCGATGTCGGCATAATTTACGATTAAAATTTTTCTGCCGAGATTTTTTGCAATCGCGTGAGCCGCCATAGTTTTTCCTGTGCCGGGCGCACCGTACAAGTTTATTCCGATTCTTTTTGAAAATTTATGAGTATTTTTAAATCCCCACGTTTCAAAAACTTTTTTGGAATTTTCGGCATAAGTTGCAACGTCCAAAATTTGTGCTTTGACCGCTCTCGACAAAATAATATCGTCCAGAGAAAATTTCGGCTCTTCGGGAATAAAAGTATTTTCGTCCGCCAAAGTTTCAGATTTTTTATCCGAAACTTTTTCTGCAGAAATTTTTTTCTCTTCAACTTTTTTTGTCGAAGAATTTTTTTCAAAAGTCGGAAGTTTAATTCCCATAGAAACATCTCCTCAAAATTTAATTTTCAAATTTGCGATTAACGACCCAAGTATGCGGCTTGTCACCATTTTTTCTCGGACATTTGCCGGGCTGAGGTCTGCCCATTGAAACAAAACGAATTTCTTTTTTTCCGCAGTGACTGCACATGTACTCAATTCTTTTTGTCGCCATAAA
>CAJOGS010000273.1:0-2692 GCA_905234045.1 uncultured Selenomonadaceae bacterium
ATATTGCATTTAGGTTCGATAAATTAGCTGTTTGCTTTTTGAATTTTGTGTTACTTGCCGCTTCGGTTATTCACTTTTAATTTACCAACAGCCCCTAGGCAGTAATTTTTACTACCAAACTACCGAACTATCCCACTATCCAACTACTTCGCAATTTCCAAAATCAAATCTGCAATATCTGCCGCCGCTTGCGGTTTTCCCAGACTCAAACTTGCCGCCGACATTTTTTTCAATTCGTCAGGATTTTCTAAAAGTTCATTCAAGTTTTGCGATAAAATTTCCGAGTTCAAATCTTTATTCAAAATCATTCTTGCCGCGCCGACTTTTACCAGTGCTTGCGCGTTAAATTCCTGATGATTTTCTGCCGCGTAGGGGAAAGGAATTAAAATTGAAGGCACGCCACGCGCCGTTAATTCTGCCAAGCCTGTTGCACCTGCGCGAAAAACTGCCAAGTCTGCCATTGCCATTGCTTGCGGCATATTATACAGGTACGGCACTATTTTTATATTTGGATCGTCAAAATTAAAGCCGCCGTCTTTCAATTTTTCAATCACTGAATCAAATTCGCCCTTGCCGGTAACGTGCAAAAATTGCGCCCTGTCATCAGCTTTTAAAAGTACGTCAATCATTGCGGTATTAATCGCCCGTGCGCCGCGACTACCGCCGGAAATTAAAATTACAGGTTTATCGGCAGTGAAATTAAATTCCTTCAAGCCGTCTTCACGTTTCGCAGTCAAAACTTCCGAGCGAATGGGATTTCCGGTGTAAACAGTTTTTTCTGCAGGAAAATTTTTCAAAGCGGGTTCAGTGCCGACCGCAATTTTATTTACAAATTTGGATAAAATTTTATTAGTGATACCTGCAATGGCGTTTTGTTCCTGAATCAGCGTGGGAACTTTAGCAAGCGCGGCGGCAAGTAAAACCGGGCCGCAAACATAACCGCCCGTGCCGACTACAACATTGGGCTGAAATTCTTTTACAATTTTGCCTGCGCGTTTGACGCTCAAAATTGCGTCTGCGGCGCGTTTGATATTTTCCAACGTGAAATGGCGTTCAAATCCGCCTTCCAAACTCAGCGCAGAAAAATTTATTCCCGCCTTCGGTACAATGTCAGATTCAAGCCCCTGCTTCGTGCCGACATATAAAAATTCTGCGTTCGGTACTTTATTTTTTACGGCGTCAATCAATGTCAACGCGGGGTAAATGTGTCCGCCCGTGCCTTCATAAAATTTTCCCTCTCAAAAAATCACATAAAAATTTGTGTTTTATCAAAAATGTAAGTGTATTTCGTTAAAGCGTGAATGGACATTATCAATCATAAAATTGAATCATCTTCGCTATGTATTGGAACTTTGAGAAAAAAGTTTTTAATTGGAGTTATTTGACTTTATCAAAACTCTTTAAAATTTACCTACTTCATCAATAATACGCATTGCATCTACACCGGAAATTATACTTCCTATTACATGATTTTCTTTTTTTATTGTATCCATTGCTTTTTCTAAAACCATTTTTTCATATTTTTCAGGAATGACAACTACTCCATCATTGTCTGCAAAAATAAGTTCGCCGGGACATATAGGAATTCCGGAAATGTTAATCGTCTTATTTATGCTTTCTGTCGTGGCATGTCTTAAAACATCATCACAACTGTAACCTCTTGAAAATACAGGAAATCTCAATGACTTAACAGCATTGTAATCTCGTGTTACTCCATCAATTATTGCTGCAGTTGCGCCGGAACGTATTGCCAATGAAGCATTCAAATTGCCAAAATAAGCATATTCAGGGCATTCGTTTTCAACGACAATAATATCACCGGGAATTATAGTTTTATATGATTTTAGAGCTTCATAAATTCCTATAAAATCCTCATCAGATTTTAACTTTCGCAATTTTAAAGTATTGGCTCTTCCTAAAATCTTGGTCTCCGTTAAATTTGGTTTTAATCCTTTTAGAACACCGTCAACGTGAAGTTCATTTAAAATATCAGATAGAATACTGCTGGTAAGTACTGGACTTAAGTTTCTGAAAAATTCTCTCTCTTTTTCGCGCATACCGGCCGCTAAATAATTTGCTATAACAAAATCATCCGGATAATTCACATCAACTTTTTCTAAATTATCTGCATAAAGAAAATAAACTTTATCGCCGTAACGACGTTTATATTTCAAAGCAGCGTCTCTTTTCACAATGTAAAGCCCCATTGATTCAACAATAGTATCAGGTAAATCTTTGCTGTTGGGAATATGAAATTTATCATACTTAGGTTGGTTTATTTTCCCAAATATATTGCTTTTCTTTCGCAAATAAAACAGCAGAATCATATTCTTCATTTTCAATAAGAGCGTCAATACCACGTTTAATTGTTTCCTTTTTTATAAAGGGACTTGTACCAAGAATTTGGATATAGATATCTGCCTGTACTTGGCGAACTTCATTCATAAATAGTGCGTGTCCGTCAGTTTTATTAGTTGCAAGCGCAGGATCCCTCTTCAAATGATTACATTTTACCTCAGAGGCAATGTTAAAAATTTCATCTGATTCAGAATCCAAATAAACTTCATCAATAAAATCACATTTAACGAGTTTTTCCAATGTATGTAGAAAAAGAGGCTTTCCATCCAGCAAATTAATATTTTTATTTTTAATTCGTTCGCTACTTCCTTTTGCCGGTAAAAATGCAACAATT